>JBGZJM010000126.1:0-6922 GCA_041848845.1 Petrimonas sp.
CAATCCATCCGTTGGAGAAAAGCACGTTGGAGACATCGCCCACACGCTCTTCCCCCTCGGGTGCCATAAAATATCCGGCCGGCGCGGCAACCGGTTGTGCCGGATCTTGAAGCGAGGTCATGTACAAATACAATACATATCTCAATCCGGCGGCACAATTTCGCACACCGTGCGCCAGATGCAGCCATCCTTTATCGGTTTTTATGGGCGCGGGTCCTTCTCCGTTTTTCAGCTCTTTGATCGTGTGATAATAACGGCGATCGATGATTCGTTCGTCCGTAATTTGAACGTTGGTAATGTCATCCGTCAATACCCAGCCGATACCGAAACCGTTTCCGGCGTTGATAAAGCTATCCTGCGGACGCGTGTAAAGAGCGTACTTCCCGTTCACAAATTCGGGGTGAAGTACTACGTTGCGTTGCTGGCTTTTCGATCTTACATCGGGAAGCCGTTCCCAATTTTTCAAATCTTTGGTACGTGCGATGCCTGCGGAAGCCAGCGCAGACGAGAGGTCGCCTTTGGGCGCGGCGGGATCGAGCTTTTCCACACAGAAGACGCCGTAAATCCATCCGTCTTCGTGCGGGGTAAGCCGCATATCGTAAATGTTGGTTTCCGCGGAATCGTTCACAGGCATGGTTAGGGGATAGTCCCAAAAACGGAAGTTGTCAATCCCGTTGGGGCTTTCGGCGACGGCAAAAAACGATTTTCGATCTGCACCTTCCACACGAACCATCAATATGTATTTCCCGTTCCACTTAATGGCTCCGGCATTCATCACTGCGTTCATCGCTATGCGTTCCATCAGAAACGGATTGCTTTGCTCATTCAGATCGTAACGCCAGAAAACAGGGGTATGGGCTGCGGTGAGAACAGGAAATTCGTATCGTGAGAACCAACCGTTAGATTCGGGGAGAGATTTATTCGGACGGGTTATGAGTCGCTCGTGTAGGTGTTGCAATCGTTCTATTTGTTGTCGAAAAGATTTCATAAGGGAGAATCCATATTTTGTTCATCGTCGCGGATGCTTTTATTCCTTCAGATTCGGCATTTGATCCCGGGTGATTATGCGCGGGTCGTTCATTACGGTTTTCCAATAGGTCGCTCCGTTCCATTTGTCTTGGCGCGTGTAAACATCGTACCAAGGCATAAACCAAAGCCACGTATCGCCTTTTTCGAACATTAAGTCGGGCGCGGGAATACCGCCACATTCCGATAACGCGATCATTTTCTTCCCGCCGCCGATGCGCTCTGCCTGTTTAAACCGGTCGATCAGCGACGCGTGCGCATTCTCTTCCCGGTAAATGTCCATACCTATCAGATCCACATATTCGTCGCCCGGATACCAGTCGAGATCGTGTCCTTCCGACGTCCATACCCAGATAAGGTTGTTTACTCCTTTGGCTTCAAACACCTCGAACATCATCTTCCACAGCGCTTTGTAAGGCCTAGGCCCTTTGGCGCCCCACCAGAACCAACCGCCGGAAGCTTCGTGAAGCGGACGCCAGATAACGGGAATCCCTTTTTGGGCAAGCAACAACAAATAATCGGCTACTTTCACTAAATCGAGTCTCAAGGCTAAGTTCTCGTCCGTTCCGTCCTGTACGGCTCGGCTGATGTCGAAATCGGTTTCGGGAGATCCCTGCCCTTTGCCCGGAGCATAAAAAGCGTACTCCGTATTTCCCTTTGTTTGAGGCACATTCCAATGCCACATTCCCGATACCAATCCATGGGCTTTCCACCAGTTTTCGACGGGCGAAATATCTCCGTAATCGATCCATCCCGAGGGAGAATAGCGCAAGTGTATATAATCAAAACCGTTTAAAGCGGGATATTTGCCCGTTTGAGCAAATACCCAGTCGGCCTCGTCGGTATTCCATGCAACGTGGGCCATCGTTCCGGATATGATTTTTTTCCCGTATGTTTCCTGTAAAAACCGAAACAGATTCACGGTTTGCGGCATCGGATTTTTGGAACACAAATTGGCATATCGGCCTTCCTTCGTGTCGGGAGATGAGGTGTTGCATCCATACGAATGGGAGATCGTCAGGAGAGAAAAGAGCAGAACAATGTATTTTTTCATTTCTTTTTTACTGATTGGTTATTTTCTTTTCAATCCGTATGTTTGCAAAACTGTGGTCGACGTTCCAGTCGCTGTTGGGCTGCAAAATCCAGAACATGCCGGTCCATCCCGATTTTAAGCCTTTTGTGGCTACCTTCGTGAGTTCTAAAGAGACGGTGCACCATTTGCCATAGGTATTAAAACTATTTGTTTGAGATGGATTCCATGCATATTGTCCGCCGTTCAACTGAATTAAATATCCGGCCTTACCCGAATCGTAGAACGGATTGCCCGATGCCGAACAGACCTCAAATTTAAACAGGTAGTCCGCCGGATTAGCTGCAATATCGGCGTCCAGATTAAATCCCCCACAAGGCAAGTTGTTCCAGCTCCAACTTTTGAATGAGCCTGCTACGCGGATATATGGCCCGTAAAGAGCTTCCGGATCGTTTGTTCCCGAACCGTTGGTTATATGTTCCGTACCGGCCCAAAATCCGTATGCCGAAGGATTGGATAAATCCCACACAACGCTCTTTGTGAAACGGTAAGGAACTTTCCGGGTAACTTTTGTATTGCCATTCATATACGTAAACGTTATGAGGCTATTATCGGGAGCATTTTCGGGAATGACCACCGACATGTATTTTTCGGTAAGGGAGTCGATTTTCATCGCCGTGCCGTTCATTGAAACGGAAGCCGTAGCATCGGATCCGGTACCGAATCCGTAGAGGTCAAAAAATTCGCCCACCACCTGTACCGAGCTTCCGGGCAGTGCAAACTCGTTGTATAATCGTTCGATTTTCAGTTGCGGAACGGTAACGGAAAAATCTACGGTAGTGCTGCCCAATGCCGTTTCGTAATAGAGTTTGTTGGTTACTTCGGCCGGTATAACTCGCGGGATAGGAAAATAAGCAGCATCGGCACGTGCATAGACTTCCGAAAGAGAAACCTCTACGTTGTTGACGGTAATTTTCTTTACATTGCTTAGATTCTTGCCTTTCAGCATAATCATATCGAGGAACGAAGCCTTCGTGATAGGTTCTTGAGCATCGGTGTCGTTGTATTTATAGACTCCCGATACCGAAGGAGCGCCGGTTGATATCGTACCGTCGTCGTATCCGTCGTTGTAGGTAACGATCTCTTGGCAGGCGGCAACCGATAGAAGCAGATACGTCGCGATTGATTTTATATATAATGACTTCATATTTTTTTTATTTGTAAATGATTAGAATAAATCAGTTCCATCCGGGATTGTTGCCATCGATGGCTTTATTGGTAGCGACTTCTGCCGAAGGCAATGGGAAGAGCAGGTGCCGGTTTTCCCGGTATTTGTTTACACCTGCTTCGTCGTATGTAGTGGTGGTGCCGTCGGTATTTATACCGCCGATGGAATTCATTACATCAAGATAGACCCCCCAGCGAATTAGATCCCAACGTCGGTCACCTTCCAATGCCAACTCTTTGGCTCGCTCTTCGAAGATCGCGGAGCGCAAAGCGACTTTGGAAGTAATGGCTCCGTCGCCGCTTATGCCTGCCGGATAGGCATTTGAGCGAATCCGCACTTTGTTGAGCGCCTCAATGGCT
The DNA here is from genome assembly GCA_041848845.1 of Petrimonas sp. Classification (GTDB taxonomy): domain Bacteria; phylum Bacteroidota; class Bacteroidia; order Bacteroidales; family Dysgonomonadaceae; genus Petrimonas. The sequence continues at coordinate 3,644 of JBGZJM010000126.1, forward strand.
TCGGGGGAGACGCCCGAACTTAATTCGCACTGTGCTTCGGCATAAATCAGCACTACATCGGCCAAACGGAGAAAAGGCCAATAAGCATTCGAACGCGATTGCGTTTTATCGGTTATGTCGGCGTATTTGGTAGTAAATGCCAAACATTCGTTGGTCGTATTGTAGATGTAGTTTACACCATCGTTGTAAGGAGCTTTCGGTTCGGCGACTTTGTTGCCGTTACTGTCGTATCCGGTGGCCATAAGTGTGTATTCGGGCGTTTTAGGATAGTAGAATCCGTAGTTCCCGTTTGTCTGATAGTAATATCTCCATCGATGCATTACGCCTTTCATGATGCGGTAATCTTGATGGTCGAAGAGATTGTACCAATGAAAGCGATTGCCGATCCAAAGCCCCGTTTGAATGATGCCCGAAGAGTTCTGTATTCCGCAAAACCATTGATGAATGGTGTTGCCATACTCTTCGTCTCCGGCTTTTGCCCGCAAGGTAAACATATATTCGCTCGCATCCACGCTTGACTGTTTCCACATCTGATCGTAGGGCAAAAGTTCGTATTTCCCGTAAACGCCGCTCATCACGTCCCCTGCATATTTTGCTGCTTTGGTATAGTTCTCGCGCCAATCAAACGGTTTGTATCCCTTTACCTGTTTTTTGAGAAAAGTTTTGGCAACAGGAAGCGTCAGAACCTTTTCGGTTCCGTTCATCCGGTAGGAAGATCCTGTTTTTACAACCATCTCCTCTCCTTCCGGCAAAGCTCCGGAGGCCATTGTGGCATACACTTTTGCGAGAAGTCCGGCAGCTGTGCCTGCAGCCACATGTCCGGCTTGATATTCGGGATCGGTATTCTTGTATAGCAATGGAATAGCCTGTTCCAAGAGACGGATAATTTCGGCATATACTTCGGGAATAGGTTTTCGAGGTTGATGCTGATTCGCGCCTTCACTGATGGCCACATCAAACAACGGTATTTCGCCGTAAGCCTTCGTAAGCATAAAATAGGCAAACGCTTTTTGAAAATACATTTCGCCCAATCCATTGTTTTTGTGTTTTTCCGTGGCACCATCGATTTTCGATATGTTGGCAATGGCGACATTGGCACGGTTTATCAGGCTATAACATCCTATCCAGATGGCAGCCGATACCTCGTCGCCCTGAAAATTTCCTGCTCCCAGGTTGCTGAACGCCCAGTCTGGTCCGGTCGTATAATCGCAGTCCATTTCGAGCACGCGCGGGAAATTGCTCCAGCGAAACATGTCGTTCGACCATTTGCTGTAAACGCCCGTTACCCACTGATTAACGGCTTCATTGTCGTTCCCGAGCTGTTTAGGCCCGATGAAAGAATAAGGTTTTTCGGCAAGAAAATCGTTGCAGGAAGAAAAAGAGAGGATGCCCGCAAGCAAAAAACCTGAAAGGATAGATATATTGTTGATTTTCATGTTTTATATTCTTTTATCTGTTTTAAAAAGTAATTTTCAGTCCGAGCGAAAAAGTGCGGCAGGCCGGATAGGAATAGATGTCGATACCACGCCGGGAGGCATCGGCTCCGAAAGCGTTCACCTCCGGATCGAACCAGCTGTATCCGGTGAGGGTAAACAGGTTTGTAGCACCGGCATACATATTGATCTGAGAGATGCCTTTGAATTTCGGATTCCACATATACCCCAAGCTTATATTTTTCAGTTTCAGATACGATCCGTCTTCCACGTACCTGTCGGAGATGAGCATCGTACGATCGTAGGTCGCAATGGCTTTCGGCCAAGCGGCCTCGGCTCTGTTTTCTTCCGTCCAGCGCCGTTCATAAGCGGTTTGCGTAATGTTCCCGATATTGCCCATCGAAATATCCATCAGGTTGCCGTTGAAGATGTCGTTGCCTTGGCTTCCCTGAAAGAAGAAGCTCAGGTTAAAGTTTTTCCAGATGAGGCTATTGGTGATTCCATACACAAAATCGGGGTTTACGTCGCCGATAATAACCCGGTCGGCCGATGTAATGGCCGGATCGTTGTCGAAGTTTCGGTATTTGATTTCTCCAATCATCGCCTTGCCTTTGTTGCGGATTTCGGGATCGGGAGATGCCAGCACTTCGGCCAGATTGTCGTAGAACCCATCTTCTGCGTATCCGTAGATGGCGCCGATAGGCATTCCGTTGCGTTGCAGGAACACCTCATCCGCCTTATACCAAAGCCTGTTGGCATACTGGTCGGCCTCCAATCCACCAATTTTATTCCGGTTGAAAGCGATATTGGCGTCGATGTTCCATTTGAGTGGCGTATTCTGAAGCAGGTAAAATTTCCCACTGATCTCAAGTCCTTCGTTGGTTACGTATCCACTGTTTATCATCATATTTCGAAAGCCTGTACTGGATGGAATCTGTACCTCCTGCAACAAATCGCGCGTTTTTTTACGATAATAATCTACCGTGAAATTCATCCGTCCGTTTAAGATACCCAAATCCAAACCGGCATTATATTGCGAGGTCGTTTCCCACCGCAGGTCATCGGCCACGGGGCCGCGCCAGTCTACCTGTGCAAAACCGCTGTTCAGTGAACCGTCGAAAGGATAGTTTGCCGTGCTCAACATAGGCAGAGTCCGGTAGCTTCCTATTCCCTGGTTGCCCGTTTCTCCGTAACTTAATCGCACTTTCAGATTGCTGAAAACCTTCAGATTTTTAACAAATGTTTCTTCCGAGACACGCCATGCCAACGCCCCCGACAAGAAACCGGCCCACTTATTTTTCTGAGTAAATTTGCTTGAACCGTCTGCACGGTATGATTCGGTAAAGATATACTTCTCCATCAAGGTATAATTGATCCGTCCGAGAAATGAAGCCAATGTGGATGCGCCACGATCGCTTATCAGTTTCCCGGGATTAAGTCCCTGACTCATGTCGTATTCGTTTGTCAAGTCGTTAGGAAAATTGGTGGCACTCATCGACTTGTTCCCCCAATCGGCCCTTTCGGCCGTAAATCCGGCTACGGCATTCACCATATGTAGCTGTTTAAAGCTTTTATCGAATGTAACGATCGATTCCGAAGTAATGCCTTGATACCAGTTATCGGCTTGTCCCGCACGCCCATTGATATTGCTTGATGCGGCCCCTTCCTGCGTGTGGCGACCGTAATAGGTTCCCCGGTTGTTGCCGTTGTAGCTGAATCCGAGATTCTGACGGAATTTCAGGAAAGGCAGCAATTTCACCTCCATATACGAAGAACTGAATATGTTAACGGACTTCAAATGATCTTTCGAGGAGTTGATGTAGGCATACGGATTCGCAGCCAGCCA
>JBGZJM010000127.1:0-4121 GCA_041848845.1 Petrimonas sp.
AGGTTTGTCCTGCTCAGCTTGCGGGAAACGATGAAAGGCGGGGAGAACCGCAATCATACCGAGATTTACGATACGAGACAGAAGCGAATTATCCTGTCGGAGACAGCCAGTCGCCCACAACTCAACTGGATGCCCAAATCCGACATCTTGTATTATGTGGCGGACAGCAACGACGGCAGGACAATGTACACGTTCGATCCGTTGACATCGGAAACAAAAATCATCGCCCGACAGCTGCCGAAAGAGAATTTCCACGTGGCTCCCGATGAAAAATCGATGTTCTACTCGTCCAGGGAGACCCTGTCCGTCACTACGCCCGGCGGATTGAGAAGGCTTATCGGCATCGACGACCGCCAGTCCCATTACCGCGACAGGTTCTACCTCTACCGTTATTTTTTTGAAACGGGATTTGTCCAGCAGCTCACTTTCGGGAGGCAGACCGCTACGTTGAACGACGTTACCGATGACGTGAAATACCTGCTTTTCTCCACTTCGGAGGAAGACTTGTCGCAACGCCCTTTCAGCAAAAGCAGCCTGTATATGCTGAACCTCGAAACAATGGCTGTCGATACCGTCTGGAAAGATCAAACGTACACCTATTCGGCGCAGTTTTCTCCCGACGGAAAACAGTTACTGGTTCACGGCGCACCCGAAGCTTTCAACGGCGTCGGATTGAATGTCAAAGAAGGACAAATCGCCAACAGTTACGACACACAGTCTTTCATTATGGACCTGGCAACCCGGCGTGTTGATCCCGTAACGAAACATTTCGCCCCCGCTATCAATGCCCAGGAATGGAACTCCGCGGATAATTCCGTCTATTACCGCGTGGAAGAAGGGGACCGGGTCAACATGTACCGCTACTCGCCCAAAACCAGGACGTTCGATAAACTTCCCTTGAAAGAGGATGTCATCCGTTCGTTCAGCATCTCCAAAAACGGACGGTGGGCCACGTACACCGGGGTGAGCGTATCCAATTCCAACAGGAGTTACCTGCTTGACCTGAAAACCAACGAATCCACGTTAATTGCCGACCCTTATGCCGAACGACTCAACACCCTTGTCCTGGGCGAAGTGAAGGATTGGAAGTTCACCAGTTCTTTCGGCGATGAAATAGAAGGCCGGTACTACCTCCCTCCCCACTTCAATCCGAACGGGAAGTATCCGCTTATCGTATATTATTACGGCGGCACAAGCCCCACCTCCCGGGGGTTCGAAAGCACCTATCCGCTACACGTTTACGCGGCTCAGGACTACGTGGTCTATACGCTGCAACCGAGCGGTACCACCGGATACGGGCAAGAGTTCTCCGCCCGCCACGTGAACGCCTGGGGCGACCGAACGGCGGAAGAGATCATTGAAGGCGTGCAAAAATTTGTCGCCGAACACCCGTTTGTGGACGGCACGAAAATCGGAAATATCGGGGCATCATACGGCGGATTCATGACACAATACCTGATTACCCGAACCGATATGTTTGCCGCATCGGTTTCACACGCGGGAATCAGCAACATTACCAGCTATTGGGGCGAAGGGTATTGGGGATATTCCTACAGCGCGGGAGCAAGTGCGGGCAGTTATCCCTGGAACAATCCGAAGCTTTACACGGAACAAAGCCCGCTCTTCCATGCCGATAAAATTAAAACCCCACTGCTGCTGTTGCACGGCACCGCCGATACGAATGTTCCCATCGGAGAGAGCATTCAGATGTACACGGCACTGAAGTTGCTGAACAAGCCGGTGGAATTTATCCAGGTGGAAGGTGAAAATCACGCCATCTACGATTACGACAAGCGCATCGCCTGGAACAACGCTATTTACGCGTGGTTTGCCAAGTGGCTCAAAGGCGACTCACGGTGGTGGGATTCGATGTACGGCGATAAATAGATTTGAAGCAAAGAACCTAAATGGTTGAAAGAGCAAGACAAGTAATTACTTCAAATGCTTACGAAGCTCATCTTATCGAAACATTATTCTCGATGCGCATTTGATTATTTACCGCATTACCGATGAACGTATTGAAATTCGGCATCAGGTATTCGAAAAATACAAGCAGCTAAAAAGATGAAAATATGAATTTAAATATAATTTGCACAGAAGTCGGACAAATTGCACGCTCCGTCGGAGAGTTTCTAAAAACCGGGCAGGCAAAGTTACGCCGGACGGATATTGAACTGAAAGGTACCCGGAATTTCGTGACACACATCGATACGGAAGCCGAAAAAATGCTGGTGGAAAAATTGGGAGAATTGATTCCCGGCGCCACTTTCCTTACCGAAGAGGGCACCGTCACTTACGCCGAAGGACGGTACACGTGGATCATCGATCCGCTGGACGGAACCACCAACTACGTTCACGGCGACACTCCGTTTTCGGTAAGCATCGCGTTGATGAAAGACAAAAAAATCGTTTTAGGCGTCGTTTATGATCCGGTTGCGGACGAACTGTATTCTGCAACGGAAAATGGGACAGCCATGCTTAACAACCGCCCCATAAAGGTAAGTATCCACAACGCGCTGACCAACGGTTACATCGGTTTCGGAATTCCCTACTCTCTCGATAATCGCGGAGAAGCAATCCTTAGAAACGCCATCGAACAGTTTCGCCAATGCAGTTTCCGGATCAAAGGCTCGGCGGCCATTGAAATCTGTTATGTCGCCTGCGGAAGAAGCGACGCCTATTTCCATTCCGGCCTCTCGCCCTGGGACGTGGCCGCCGGAACGTTTATCCTGGAATGTGCCGGAGGCACATGCACCGATTTTACGGGAGGCAGCAATTATGTTTTCAACAAAGAACTGGTGGCCAGCAACGGAAAGATCCACCAGGAGATAATGGATAAAATCATCAATAACGGAGAAAACAACCCGTAACCCGACATGGACAATCAAGCAGTTCTTACCGCATTTCTCCTTACGCTGTTTGCCGGACTTTCAACCGGCATTGGAAGCCTTATTGCGCTCATCGCCAAACGTACCAATACCAATTTCCTGAGCTTCGCCTTGGGGTTGTCGGCAGGGGTAATGATTTACGTTTCTTTTATGGAGATGCTGCCCAACGCGCTCGAAATGCTGTCGGAGTCTTTTGGCGAAAAAATTGCAAACCTGTATATGCTTCTGGCCCTTTTCGGAGGGATTGCCTTTATTGCGCTTATCGACTTTCTGGTTCCCAAATCGAGCAACCCGCACGAGATGCACGGTGTGGAAGAGATGAAGAAAAACAAGCTGCGGTTAAAACACACCGGTATCATTACCGCACTCACTATTGGCATCCACAATTTTCCCGAAGGGATTGCCACGTTTATGACAGCGATCAATTCGCTGGAGGTCGCTATTCCCATCACAGTGGCCATTGCCATCCACAATATACCGGAAGGCATTGCCGTTGCCGTTCCCATCTACCACGCCACGGGAAGCCGGAAAAAAGCCTTTTGGCTATCGTTTTCATCGGGTCTGGCAGAACCGGTGGGAGCCATTATCGCTTACCTCTTCCTGGTCAGGTTCTGGAATCCCGTGCTCGACGCGTTTATTCTGGCCATAATTGCCGGGGTTATGATATACATATCGTTGGACGAACTGCTTCCGAGTGCCGAGAAATACGGAAAACACCACCTCTCGATCATCGGTCTGGTCACAGGAATGGTTATTATGGCAGTCAGCCTATATTTGTTTATTTGACAAACCCCATTGCCGGGAAATTGATTAACTTTGTACGCTAATCTATACACACCTAAACAACATCAGATATGACTACCGACATAAAAGCAATTGGAGAACGGATAAAAGGATTGCGCGACGCCCTGGATTTCACGCCCGACGAAATGGCCCAACGCCTCGAGCTGGAAACCAGCACCTATCTCGCCTATGAAGAAGGGAAAAACGACATTTCCATATCGCTCCTCAAACGTATCGAGAAGGAGTTTAATGTGGACCTGGCTACGCTGATGTTCGGTACGGAACCGAGGATGACCTCCTATTTCGTGACCCGTAAAAATCAAGGCCTCGCCGTTGAACGCGTCGCAGCATACAAATACCAGTCGCTGACGGCTGGATTCACCCACAACATGGGCGATGTCTTCATCGTAACGGTAGAACCAAAAGCAAAGGATTCCGGTAAAATGTTTC
>JBGZJM010000128.1:0-3461 GCA_041848845.1 Petrimonas sp.
AAGTGATGGGAGGATACAGCTATCAGGACTGGCTGACAACCAACCACAACTATCCGGTTTATTACTTCGACGGGACGACCGAAAAAACAAGACCCACCTTTGAAACGGACAAACCGCAACATACGCTGATTTCGTTTTATGCCCGCGCCAACTATAACCTGCTGGACAAATATATGCTTACCGCCACGGTACGCAGGGACGGCTCCTCACGGTTCAGCAAGGACAACCGCTGGGGTACGTTCCCCTCGCTGGCTTTCGCATGGAGAATAAATGAAGAAGGATTCCTGAAAGAAGTGGAGGCATTGTCGAACCTGAAACTTCGTCTGGGATGGGGGCTTACCGGACAGCAGGAGATCGGGAACTACGAATACCTGGCCAAATACAGCTACTCCGAAAATACCGCGCGTGTCCAGTTCGGGGACAAGTTTTACAACATGTACCGCCCCGACGGCTACGACTCCAAGCGGCGCTGGGAGTCGACAACCACTTCCAATATCGGGCTGGATTTCGGATTCGTCAACAACCGCATCAACGGAAGCATCGACTTTTACAACAAAGACACCAAAGATTTGCTGAACGACACGCCGCTGGCCATGGGAGGCAATTTTATCAACAGCATCGTGCAGAACATCGGAAAAATGAACAACAAAGGGGTGGAAACGAACATCAACTTCGTGGCCGTTGACAACCGGGAGATGCGTTGGGATTTGGGTTTCAATTTCACCTACAACAAATCCGAAATTACCCAGTTGACGCTGAATGATGACAATCCGGATTACGTGGGAGCCACATTCGGCGGTATTTCGGGAGGCACGGGAAATACGGCAATGATACATTCTGTCGGATACAGGCCAAGCATGTTTTTTGTTTACAAGCAGCTTTATACCCCCGAAGGGAAACCCATTGATTACGGGTATGCCGACCTGAACGGCGACGGTGTGATCAACGACAAGGACCGGTATCACTTCCACTCCTCCTCGCCCGATTACTATATGGGTTTCAATACCTCGTTCACCTATAACCGCTGGACGGTGGCCACTTCCCTTCGTGCCAGCATCGGAAACTATATTTTCAACAACACGAATTTTGACTTGGGTACCCTCGCTCAGGTATTAAATCCCAACAGTTTTCTGATGAACACCTCTCCCGACCTTAAAAATACGTTGTTCTACCTAAAACAAAAGGTCTCCGATTATTTTGTGGAAAATGCCTCTTTTTTAAAAATGGATTACATCCAGTTGGGGTATGATTTCGGAAAAATTGCCAACGGCGTCGGATTACGCTTGAACGGTACGGTACAGAACGTATTTACCTGGACAAAATATACCGGCATCGACCCCGAAATTCAGGGAGGCATCGATAACAACTTTTATCCCAATTCGAGGATATTCACGCTGGGTTTGAATCTCAACTTTTAACGAATATAACAACATGAAAAAGAATATCTTATATTTTATAACAGTTGTCGCCATTACACTGACATCCTGTTTCGACGATTTAAACAGGTTTCCCGTCAACGACACCACATCCGAAGTGGTCTATTCCACCTTCGACGGCACCAAAGAAGCCCTTGCTAAAATATATGGCGCTTATACTTTATCCGGCCAAACCGGACCTGCAGGAAGACCGGACATTGTCGGTCTGGATGAGGGACAAAATGCTGACTTCTTGCGCTGCTGGTTCAACCACCAGGAAATGCCTACCGACGAAGCACACTGCCTATGGGGTGATCCCGGTATCCCTGAATTGAACTATACAAACTTCACCTCAGACGGGAAATTTACCATCGGTCTGTACGATAAATGCATTTTACAGATAATGTATGCCAATGATTTTCTCCGGAACACAGAAGGCAGGGATTACGCTTCACAACAAGCCGAAGTAAACTATTTCCGCGGAGAGGCCCGGTTCCTGAGGGCATTTGCCTATTGGGTATTGATGGACAACTTCGGCAATCCTCCTTTTGTAACCGAAAAAAACGGGTTGGGCATTATGCCTGAACAGATAAAGCGTGCCGACCTGTTTAAATACATCGAGGACGAACTGTTGGATTTAGCCGACAACAATAGGGTAAAAGATGCCCGTGGCAGCGAATACGGACGGGCCGACATGGGCGCCGTCTGGGCGCTCCTGGCCCGCCTCTACCTCAACGCCGAGGTTTATACCGGAACGGCCCGGTGGACGGAAGCCATCACCTACAGCAAAAAAGTCATTGATGCCGGATATGCATTAAAAGATAATTACGAACATCTTTTTTTAGCCGACAATAACTTAAACAATCCGGAAATTATTTTACCAATAGCCTATGACGGCAAAAATACCCGACTGTTCGGAGGTGTTACGTTTCTGATTAACTGCGGATCAAGCAGCGATTATCAAACCCAATATGCCGACAAGATCATTCATTACGGCATATTTACCAACGCCAACTGGAACGGATATCGTTTCCGCAAACAGTTTACCGATAAATTCGAGGCAGGCGACAAACGGTTCCTCTTTATAGGAGAAAATCCGGCTCTGGGTAACGATCCGAGCAACAAAACCAACGGGTTGCAGACCTACAAATATCGGAACATTACTTCGGCATCGACGGTCGGCAATCCCGTTTACGGTTCCGATCAGGAATTCGCCGACAACGATTTCCCGCTTTTCCGCCTGGCAGAGCAATACCTGATTTACGCCGAAGCGGTGGTCCGCGGCGGAACGGGCGGCTCGATGGATTTAGCGGTAGAATATTTCAACAAACTGCGCGAACGGGCTTTCGGCAACAAGAGTAAAAACGTGGCGAGCTTGACGGCACAGGAAGTGCTGGATGAACGTGCCCGCGAACTCTACTGGGAATGTTTCCGTCGTACGGATCTGATCCGATACAACCAGTTTACCTCCTCGGCGTACATCTGGGAATGGAAAGGAGGCGTGAAAGAAGGACGTGCCGTGAGCGACCACTACAACCTGTTCCCGCTGCCGTCGCAAGATCTGCTGGCCAATCCGAAACTGAAACAAAACGACAAATACTAATTAAGGAGAAAACAAGATGAAAAAGACATGTTTACTGATAATGCTGATAACGGCAACACTCCTTTCATCGTGCGAAAAGGAACAGGATATGTATCGGGTGCTGCCCGCGGAACAAGCCGGAAAACCGGTGCTGGCGGCGCATGATGACATCGTTATCGCGTTGGATAACCTGGAGAGCACAACCACGTTTAAGTGGAAAAAAGCCGATTTGGGCGCGCCGGCAGCGCCGGAATATACGCTCTTTGTGAAAACGGCGGAAGATAAAGACGCTCAAAGGGTTTCTTCCGCATTTGCCGACTCGCTCGACGTGAAATTGGAAGATTTGAACAAACTGCTGATTGCCGCGGGCTTGGAGCCGGGGAATGCCGTCGATGTCGACTTTCTCGTAGAAGCCTCGCTTTCTGACAATTACAAGGTGACCTCCGCCCCCATCAAGGTAAAGG
>JBGZJM010000129.1:0-6405 GCA_041848845.1 Petrimonas sp.
ATTTAAAAAAAAAGGAATTATGCCCCAAAATCTCGACATAATACGAAAATATACGTATTTTTGCTTTTCATTTCCATAAGACAACTATGAACAATTTTAGATCGGGATTTGGCGCTGCTTTACCGCCGGTGACACTGAATATAATTATAATAAATGTGATTTTATGGCTGGCCCAGGTGGTCTTCTTGAGGCAGGGAATCAATCTGGCCGAACTGTTCGGGCTGCATTATGTGGAGTCCGAAGGTTTCCGGATTTACCAGTTGGTGACATACATGTTTCTTCACGATAGCGGCTCGTTCATGCATGTTTTCTCCAATATGTTTGCCGTTTTTATGTTTGGACGCACGTTGGAGCACGTGTGGGGATCGAAACGGTTTCTCAGCTTTTACCTGGTAACGGGTATCGGAGCCGGGCTGGTGCAACTGGTGGTCGCTTTTTTACGTATCCAGTCCCTTAAGGGGGGCATGTCCGTTGATGCCATGGAGGAGGTTTACTCCCAGGGATACCGGTTCTTGCAACAGAATATGTATTACATCAACAGTGCGCAGAATAGTTTGAACATTGCCCTGAATTCGGTTACGGTAGGAGCTTCCGGAGCGGTTTTTGGTATACTGCTGGCTTTTGGGGTGTTGTTTCCCGATGCGGAACTTTTTATCATTCCGTTTCCGTTTCCCATCAAGGCGAAATGGTTTGTTCTCGGATACGGTGTTTTTGAACTTATTTTCGGTATCAGTAACTTCTCCTGGGACAATGTCGCCCATTTTGCGCACCTGGGAGGTATGTTATTCGGCATCTTTATGATATTGTATTGGAGGAAAAAAGACAGGGTACATGGCAACTATTATTGATCGGTTGAAATACAGGTACAAGAACGGAGATGTTTTGGTGAAGCTTGTTTTCATCAATGTGGCCGTTTTTCTCATACTCAAGGTGATCGGCGTCTTTTTTGTCCTGTTCAATGTCAGCGCGGTAGACCCGATTTCTTTTTTGGGTGTTCCTTCCGAATTGTCCCAACTGCTGAACCGTTTCTGGACCCTTCTTGGTTATATGTTTGTCCACGAACAATTCTGGCACCTGCTTTTCAATATGCTTTGGCTTTATTGGTTCGGACGCATTTTTCTGCAATACTTCAGCGGGAGGACGTTAGGCAGCTTGTACGTTTTGGGAGGCTTCGCCGGTGCATTTCTGTATATTGTTGCGTTCAACACGCTCCCCTATTTCGTAGGGATGGGGCACAGCTGGATGATCGGAGCCTCTGCCGCCGTCATGGCTGTCGTGATGGGTGCCGCTTTTTACCGCCCCAATGTCCGGTTAAACCTGCTGCTGATAGGGCAGGTGAGGATTGTATATATCGCTATCGGCGTTTTTTTGATCGACTTTCTCTCCTTGGGCAGCGGGATAAACGAAGGCGGGCATGTTGCCCATATCGGCGGATCCATTGCCGGTTATATCTTTGCGCGGCAGTACCGGAACGGACGTGATATTACCGGATGGGTGAGTAAGCTGCTTGACGGTTTGGCCAACCTGTCGAAGCCGAGAAGAAAAAAAACGAAAATGAAGGTCGAGTACCGTCGAAGGGAAACAGACAGGGAATATAATGAGCGCAAGCACAATGAACAGGCAGAGATCGATGCTATCCTGGATAAGTTGAAGAAGTCGGGGTATAGCAATTTATCGTCGGAAGAGAAAAAGAAGTTGTTCGATGCCAGCAAAAAATAAAATAGCCTTGTTTCGGGGAATAGTCAGAAACATAATATTCGCTACGAATATTATGGCCATACTGTTGCTTTTCAGTTCATTTTTATCCTGGCGCGTCTCACCGCTCAAAACCAACCTGTTCTCCTATATCGGAATCGCGTTCGGGTTTATTTTCTTCCTGAATGTCGGCTATCTTTTTTTATGGATGGCATTCAAAAAATGGAAATTGGCGTTCGTCTCCCTTGTCTCTCTGCTGTTGTGTTACCATCCGATAACTACTTTTTTCCCGATGAACGTCTTTCCGGAGAAAGTCCCCGGGAACAGCTTGAAAATCCTTACTTACAACGTGGAGGGTTTTGTCAACGAAAACAAGAAAGAGGACAAGGAGCATCCTATCCTCGATTATATTGTTGAAACGGATGCCGATATTGTTTGCCTGCAGGAGTACCTGGTGAGTAAAACAGGACAGTCGATAAGATCGCAACGTGATGTGAACCGTATCCTCAATAAATATCCGTATCATTCTTCCACGGCGCTGGAAGCGTCGGGGAAATACCACATTTACGGGTTGGCTTGTTTCTCCAAATACCCCATTGAGAAAACCCGTGAAATCGTTTTTAATTCGTCGTTTAACGGTGCTGCGGTCTATATCATTGACGTAAACGGGAAAAAACTTGCTGTTGCCAATGTGCATCTTGAATCGAACAGTATTTCCGCGGAAGATAAGAAACTTTATGGCGATTTCATTCAGAACAGTGATGAGGTAAACCTGGAAGATGTAACATCCAACATCCGTTCCCGTCTGGGGAGAGCTTACCGCAAGCGTGCGGAACAGGTGCGGAAAGTAAAAGATCATCTCTCGGAATTAAATGTGGACGGCACCCTGATTTGCGGCGATTTCAACGATACACCCATTTCTTACGTTTACGCGCGGATGAAGAAAGGAATGGATGACGCGTTTGCATCCACCGGTTTTGGCCCGGGGATTACCTACCATAAGGATTTCTTCTGGTTCCGGATCGACAATATCATGCACAGCCCCAACCTGAAATCCTACAAGGCGAAGGTTGACAAAGTGGCCTATTCCGATCATTATCCGCTGACAACCTTTTTGAACGTTGTTGAATAAGCGTATTTATAAAAAATTATGTATAAGATAAGTAAACAGTTTGCATTTTCCGCCGCACATTCGCTTGACGGATTGCCCGGTGATCATCCGTGTACCCGCATACACGGGCATAATTATGTGGTTACGGTGCACCTCCGTTCCAAAGAGCTGAACGATACAGGGTTTGTGAAGGACTACAACGAGTTGAAGCTCGTAAAGCGATATATTGATGAAAATGTCGATCACCGGAACCTGAACGACATCATGTATCCGCTGAACTCGTCGGCCGAAAACCTGGCCCGGCTGTTTTTCGATATTTTTAAACCGATGCTTCCCGAGCTGTATGCCGTGGAAGTGAGTGAAACGCCAAAAACTTCCGCCATATATGAGCCTGATGATCAATGAGATATTTTACTCGTTACAAGGTGAAGGAGGCCGTACCGGCGAGGCTTCCCTGTTTATCAGGTTATCCGGATGCAATTTGGCGTGCGGTTTTTGCGACACCGGTTTTGAGTTCGGGAAAAGCATGACGCTCGATGAGATCCATGCCGAAATTTCACCCTATCCTGGCCGGTGGATTATCTGGACGGGAGGTGAACCCACGCTTCAACTTAACGAGGAGACCGTTGCTTTTTTCAAAGACAAGGGATACCGGCAAGCCATTGAAACCAATGGGACACGCCGGGTTCCCGCGGGGATCGATTATATTACCTGCAGCCCCAAGAAGCAGTTCGGGAAGATCCGCGCACTTATTCCCGAGGTGGATGAGTTGCGTTTTCCCATGGCCAAGGGTGATCCCCTGCCCGATGTCTCCATCCTTCCCAGAACAAAACGTTATTTGCTGAGTCCTGTCTTTGACGGCATGAACGTTATACCGGAAAATGTGGATTACTGCGTGGAGCTTATCAAGCAAAATCCTCAATGGGGGCTGAGTTTACAAGTTCATAAGCTCATCGGAATCAGGTAACCGTAAGGTTGTCCGTTTATATCTTATGACTCGCTTTGAAATAACAATTTTAGGTTGCGGTTCGGCAATGCCAACCACGCTTCACAACCCTTCCTCACAACTGGTCAACGTGAACGAGAAGCTTTTTATGATCGATTGCGGTGAGGGGACACAGCTTCAGTTGCGGAAGTATAGAACCCGGATAAACAAGCTGCACGGCATTTTCATATCCCATTTGCACGGAGACCATGTTTTCGGACTCCCGGGATTGCTGGCAACGTTGAGTTTATTGGGAAGGAGCGGCGACTTGAATATCTACGCGCACAAGGATCTGGAGTTGTTCATCAACCCTTTCCTCAAACACTTCGGCAACCAGTTTCCGTATAAAATAAACCTCACGCCTCTGGATCCCGATCAACATCAACTGATCTTCGAGAATAACTCCATGCGCGTTTTTTCGTTTCCCTTGAAACACCGGATACCCACCACCGGATTTTTGTTCCGGGAAAAAGAACGGCCCCGGCACATCAGACGGGAGATGATTGACTTTTACAACATTCCCCTCGGCAAGATAAACGGAATCAAACAGGGGGCCGACTATGTGACTGGCGGTGGGAAACGGATCAATAATGAAATCCTTACTGTACCGGCCACGCCGCCCAGAACCTATGCCTATTGTTCCGATACGGCCTATTCTCCCGAGATTATTCCATACATTCAACATTCCGATGTGCTGTATCACGAAGCTACCTTTGCTGAAGCCGAGAACATGAGAGCGCGGGAGACATACCATTCCACCGCGCGGCAGGCTGCCGAAATCGCCAGGTCGGCAAATGTGAGAAAACTTATTATCGGTCATTTTTCGTCGCGGTACCATGAATTGGGCGGCTTGCTTGACGAAGCCCGGGCCGTTTTTCCCGAAACGGAGCTGGCTGATGAAGGGATGACGATTAATCTTTAAGAGAAACAGTTACAACAACGTAATTTTTTCCTACTTTTGCAGGGTATTGAACACAAAACAGCTTGTGAGGTTTTCAACCCCGGAGGTTCGACGCTCAAAAAGGTTAAGTATGAGGAGATTTTACCGGACAACGCTATGTATATTGCTTTTTTTATGCGGTTTTGGGCTTGACGGGATTTACGCGCAAGATCAGAGCAGAGGGGGGATTATGGAGGAGGCCGTCCCTGAAACAAAAATCAAGGTGACGGAAAACCGGCTGGTCATCGAAAATCTTCCCAAAGACGGAGTGCTGGAAATTTTCAGCATCGTGGGCGTAAAAGTGTATACCCGAAAAGTAAAAGCCGGAACGAACGAATATCAACTCGACCTTCCCAAGGGGTATTACATCATCCGGATCGGAGATTTGGTCAAAAAGATACTGTTGAAGTAAAAAAAGTATATTTTAGCGCATAAAGTTATGAAAACACTTGCTTTTTGAAGGCGATGTTGCGTGTAATGGCCGTTTTTTTATACCTTTGTTGTTTCATTTATTTACCATCATTAAAACAGTTACTAAAATGAAAATTGCGATTGTTGGAACCAGCGGAGCGGTAGGTCAGGAATTGCTTCGTGTACTTGATGCAAGAAACTTCCCTGTGGATGAATTGTTCCTTTTCGGTTCTTCCAGAAGTGCAGGATCAACATATACTTTTCGCGGCAAGGAAATTACCGTGAAAGAACTCAAGCACAACGACGATTTCAAGGGAATTGACATCGCTTTTGTCTCGGCAGGAGGCGGAACATCGCTGGAATTTGCCGAAACGATTACCCGGCACGGAACCATCATGATAGACAATTCGAGCGCTTTCCGGATGGATGACGATGTGCCGTTGGTAGTGCCCGAAGTGAATGCGGAAGATGCGCTGAACCGTCCGAGAAACATCATCGCCAATCCCAATTGTACCACCATTCAGATGGTTGTGGCGTTGAAAGCCATCGAAGATATTTCACACATTAAGCGCGTGCACGTGTCCACTTACCAGGCAGCTTCGGGAGCGGGCGCGTCAGCGATGGCCGAGTTGCAGGAACAGCACAGGCAACTGGTGAACAACGAAAATCCGACGATCTCTAAATTTGCATACCAATTAGCATACAACCTGATACCGCAGGTAGACGTGTTTACCGAAAACGGCAACACCAAGGAAGAGATGAAGATGTTCAACGAAACACGCAAGATAATGCACAGCAATATCGAAGTGAGTGCTACCTGCATCCGTGTACCTGTGTTGCGCGCACACTCCGAAGCTATCTGGATCGAGACGGAAAGGCCGGTGTCGGTGGAGGAAGCCCGTGAAGCGTTTGCCAAAGCCGAAGGCGTTGTGTTGCTCGATAGCCCCGAGAAAAAAGTATACCCGATGCCGCTGGATGCTGCCGGACAAGATCCGGTTTATGTGGGAAGGATCCGCAAGGACCTTACTCATCCCAACGGACTGACGTTCTGGACAGCAGCCGATCAGATCCGTAAAGGAGCCGCCTTGAATGCGGTGCAAATTGCGGAATATTTGATGAAACAGTAAATAAGGGTCTTGTATGGGCTATTCTTTTTCATCGTGACCGTGGTCGTGCTGCAAAAGCACCCGGTGCGGCAGGGAACCGTGGCCGAGTATTTCGATGGGACACGAATCGTAAGCCCCCATGAGCCACTCCTGCGAA
>JBGZJM010000130.1:0-2804 GCA_041848845.1 Petrimonas sp.
AACTGGTATGATGCAATAAAATCCTTTTCTCCTATTTATCGTACCGATGTGGGAGTAAGCGGAGGATCGGAAAAAATGAAATACTTCGTGAATCTCTCCGCAAACGGCGAAGACGGAATCTACAAAAGATCGGCCAACCGGTACGACCAGTACGGTATCCGGCTGAATCTCGACATTCGTACAAGCAAATACGTCAACTTTACTTACGGCAACGAATCGCGTATGGAATACCGCCAATATCCCGCCAAATCGGCCGGTTCTATCTTTTCCGCCCTCCGTCGCGGTAAACCTATTTACAACGCCGTTTGGCCTACCGGAGAACCCGGCCCTGACATCGAATATGGAGACAATCCGTTTGTTACCGCTACCGATGCTGCCGGATTCGACCGACAGAAAACCTATTACATCCAAAACAACTTAGGAGTTAACATCGACATCCCCTGGATAGAAGGCCTCAAACTGCAAGCCAATGCTGCTTTCGACAAACGATTCTGGAACAGAAAATTATTCCAGAAACCCGTTATCCTTTATTCGTGGGATGGTATAACCCGTGATAGCAGCGGATTAAGCCCCGCAAAACGATGGATCAGCGACCCGCGACTGACTCGTGCAAACGAAGATCAAACCGACTGGCTGCTTAATAGTATCGCAAGCTATGAAAAAACATTCGGCCAACACTCCCTGGGCATTATGGCAGGAATAGAAGCACAGAGCAAAGAGATGGATCAGTTTGAAGCCTTTCGCAGATATTACATCTCCGACCACGTTACCGAACTCAACGCCGGAAGCACCGTAGATATGAGTAACAACGGCTATTCGTGGAAAGAAAACCGCTTGAATTACTTCGGCCGTGTAAATTACAACTACCTGGAACGCTATCTGCTGGAATTTGTTTGGAGGTACGACGGCTCCTACCGTTTCCCGAAAACAAAACGTTACGGATTCTTCCCCGGAGTATCGGCCGCATGGCGCGTATCGGAAGAAAACTGGTGGAAAAACAACATCGCTTTCATAGACTACTTTAAATTGCGGGCATCTCTTGCTCAAACCGGAAACGATGCGCTGCTGGATGCCAATGGAGAGTACGACCGCTCCATCCAACACCTCAACACATTCTCCACCAATGCCGCGAGCATGATTTTCGGCGGAAATCAGGCAATGGGAATTTACCCCAGCCGCACACCCAATCCTGCAATTACATGGGAACGCGGAACCACTTACAATATCGGTCTCGATTTCAAATTCTTCAACAACCGACTCACTTGGGAAACCGATCTGTTTTATCACCTGCGTACCGATATGCTTATCAGCCGCAACGCTTCGCTTTCGGAAATCACCGGTTTTACCCTCCCCCGTGAAAACCTCGGAAGAATGCAAAACAAAGGTATCGAATCGATGATTGGTTGGACGGATAATATCGGTAGCGACTTCCAATACAGCCTGTCGTTGAATACGACCTATACCCGCAATAAAATCCTCTTTTGGGACGAAACGCCGGGTATCCCCGATTATCAGAAATCCACAGGCATGCCCGTATATTCCGAACTTTATTACGTAGCCGAAGGAATTTTTCATACACAGGAAGAGGTCGATGCCAATCCGCATTGGAGTGGAGCAATCCCCGGCGACATTCGGTTCAAAGACGTGAATGAAGATGGCAAAATCAATGCCGAAGACCGAGTCCGTAGAGAAAAAACTCCGGAGCCTTGGTTTGTGGGAGGATTCAATATCGCCCTCAAGTACAAAAACTGGGATTTGATGGCCCTCTTCCAATCGGCGTTGGGTGCCGAAATATACGTACAGACTTGGTCGGGTACGGTGGGGAACTTCCTCAAAGATTATTACGACAAACGATGGACACCGGAAAACCCCTATGCCGAAGGACCGCGAACCTACGAACGCGAAAACCAATACTGGATTTCGAACCGCAATACCTACTTCCTGCGTTCGGGAGATTATATCCGCTTGAAAAACATGGAAATAGGATATACCATTTCAACCGACGGCCTTAAGAAATCGGGTATTCAGCAAATACGCCTCTATACCAATGGAAGCAATATCTTTACATTGGATAAATTGAAAGTGTATGATCCGGAAGCCAACAGTGCCAGCTTAACTTCTTACCCGCAGCGGCGTTACTTCAATTTCGGTATTTCAGCAACCTTTTAAAACTAAAAAAATATGAAATCTAAAATAAAATATCTGCTTTGTTCAATCATATTGACCGGAATAGGGTTTACCGTTTCGTGTTCCGGTTTTATGGATTATACTCCGGCTACCGAATACAACGGCCCTGTCGTACTTCAGGATGCCGGCCTTATGCAATCGATCATCAATACGATCTATACCTATGTCAAAGACGGTGCGAGAGAGCATTCGACAACAGGATTGACCGACGACGCCTACTTTACGCACAATTACGGACAGAAAGCAGTAAACGAAGCCAATGTCTCCGGAAGCGACCTGCAATGGTACAACAACGGCAACAATCCTTTTCGTTGGGTAGATTGCTACAGAGGAATCTATTACGCCAACTTAGTGTTGGAAAACATCGATAAAGTACCCGCCACAACCGGTTACGACCTCAACTACATGAAAGGCGAAGCCCTCTTTCTTCGCGCTTGGCTCTACACCCGGTTGGTACAAGGATTCGGCGGTATTCCCATTACCAAGAAAACCATCGGACTGAACGAAGCCGGACAGGTAGCTATTCCCAGAAGCAACATAGAAGATTGCTTGCAATTTATTCTCGACGACCTGGATGCAGCCATCCCCCTGCTGTACGATAAAGTCAACGCTGCCAA
>JBGZJM010000131.1:0-6517 GCA_041848845.1 Petrimonas sp.
ACAGAAGTTATGTTTTCGTCCTTTTCATTACAACTAATCAAGAAAGACAAAGAGAAGAGCAACAACAGGCTGTATATCGTTTTGCAGTTTTTTGTTTTCATATCATTCAAAATAATTTTAATGCTTGATCCCGCTTTATTCCCGGATTACCAGAATTTATTCTGTACCAAATTGGGATTATTATCCATATAGTCCTGGTAAATGGGCCACAAATAATTTTTCTTTTCGAAGGAGCGCGTCATATAAACCGTGCGGCGATAATAATCATTATTGCTTGCATTCCGGTTCATCCCGTAAATAGGCGTTTGAAACAGTTCTTCGGCTATTTTCCAACGCCGGATATCGTTATACCTGACATCCGTTTCTATGGCAAGCTCCACCCTGCGTTCTTTCCGGATGGCTTCTCTCATTGCATTCTGATTGGCGGGAACGGGTATCTGTCCGGGAGCATTCCCGTAAACGGGGATCCCCGCCCTTTCCCGTATCCGGTTCAGGTATTTCAGGATGTCCGGGTCTCCCGGTTTGGCTTCATTCAATGCCTCCGCATAGTTCAGGTAAAATTCTCCCAACCGCAGCAGGATAGAAGGCTGATAAGGAAATTTCTGATTTCTCGGATCGGCTTCCGGATTTACCCCCTTTCTTGTCAGATAGCCGCATTGAGGGGAGTCGTGAGTAGGACCGCCGTCCAACCCCCCGCTCTTAAACTGCGTTTTCCGTTGCGCTAAAGGAATCCATTCGTTGTCGTACCAGAGGGTAATGTAAAACCGGGGTTCCCTGTTGGCATACATCATGAATGTGCCGGCATCCACAACCAATCCCTCCCGGGCATCAGCACCTCCCATATTGTAAGAGGTATTCGGGTAGAAAATCTGACTGTTGGTAAATCCTTCTTCCGAATAACCGGAAACGCTATTGATAATAGGGTTTCCGTTGCTTTCATATCCTTGTATGGGCGATAATCCGTTTTTCATAAAGAAAACATCCGCCAAATTCTGGGTAGAACCGTAGTAGCCCGCATGCCCCACAACACCACGCGGATTTCCCACGTAATTGATATAATGGCTCTCACCCCGGGGGCGTGCGAAGATGATCTCTTTATTTTTATCGGCTGTCTTGAGGAACAAATTCTGAAAAGAGAGGAAAGGGTCGATTTCCCCGTTTTTATACCTTTCGGTATATAGCTCATACACCCCCGTTTCCGCCAAATCCAGAAAATCACGGGTTGCTTTTGTCGCTTTCTCCCATTTGTCGGCATCGTATTGCACCGGGAATATGGGTGTTCCGTCGGGATTTTTCATATCGGCATAATCCGGATTTCCGTTAAAGAGCGGACTGGCCGCATAGAGCCACATCCGTGCTCTCAAGGCCAAACAGAGGCCTTTTGTGGGTCTTCCGAACATCTTGTCGGGATTGGAATAAACAGCCGGAAAGAATTCCGACAATTCCAGAAATTCATTATCGAGCCACTGCACGATATTCTCATAAGGCGTTCGCGGCAGCATCAGTTCGTTCAAAGGTGTATCGGAGCTTATTGCCTGCGTTATCAACGGGAAAGGCCCGTAAATCTCCAACATCCGGTTGTAATAGTAGGCAATCAGGAACCGGGCCTCCATTTTCATCTGTTCCACATCGCTTTCCCGCAATCCCTGGTCGGGTAAGGGTTTGATATTTTTTAACAGTATATAGGCAGACCGTACGGATTTGTAATATTCGCCCCAATAATCGATTGACGGCTTCACTGTAGGATTCACTCCTCCCTGGTTATTAACGACAACCCAGTTGAAAGTAACATCAAATTGCCCCAAGGCGGGTGCCAGTTGTGCGTCGTCACTGAAATAAGTGGCTCCGAACTGCTCAAAATACCCGACCAGAGGAATATTCAGGTAAATTCCGGCCAACCACTCTTCCACCCGCTGCTTATCGTCAAATACCATTTCAAGGGTAAGGGCGTCATCCGGTTCCTTGTCTAAGAAATCGTTGCAAGAGGAGAAGAGAAAAGCGCTCAATGCAAAATATATCAATACTATTCGTCTCATAATCATTCAATTTAAAAGGTAAGTTCAACACCAACGGTATAAATCTTTTGCAACGGATACTGTAACCCGTCGGACGATCCGATCTCGGGATCCCACATTTTGAATTTCGAAAAGGTCAACAGGTTGGAACCTCTGAAAAAGAGCCTTGCATTTTTCAATGCGACCGGCTGTTGCCAACCTTTAGGCAGGGTATAGCCTATCTCCATATTTTTCAGACGGATGTAAGAAGCGTCGCGCAGCCACCAGGTGGAGTGACGCATGTTGTTTTTGTTCTCGATATTGGACAGGCGGGGCCAGAAGACATCCTGACGCGGATTCTCCGGTGTCCACCGGTCGTCCACGTTGTCATAGATATTCCCTATGGCGCCCCCACCGCTTCCGGGTATCAATTTTGCCCCGTAAAGCATATTGGTAAAATGTCCGGTTCCCTGGAAAAACAAGCCCATATCCATATTTTTATATCTTGTGTTGATGCCGAATCCATACACTATTTCGGGGACATAAGGTTTGCCGATGGGTGTTTCGTCGAAAGAGTCCACAATTTTGTCGCCATTGATATCCTTGTATCTGATATCGCCCGGCTTTATCACGCCAAACTTTGGAACGGGTATCCCTTCTTTCAAGATACCTTTTTCGCTGTCCGCAAAATCTTCTTCCCGATACAATCCTTCGGCAATCAGTCCGAAATGTTGGTTGAGGGATTGTCCGGTACGTGCCCGTGATGTTTTCTTCAATGCCTCGGGCTCATCGTATTCGGTGATTTTGTTCCGTGCAAAAGTGAAATTGCCTTTTGCAGAAAGAAACCACTCTTTCGTAAATTGATGATTGATGACCAAGTCGGCTTCGAAGCCGTGATTTTCCACTTTTCCGAAATTGGCATACGGCATGATATTGTAGCCTGCGATTTCGGGAATGGTTTTGCGCTGCATGAAGATATTTTCCCGATACTCTTTAAACAGGTCCAAAGAGAGGTTAATGCTGTTCCATAATCCCAGCTCCATCCCCAGATCCATTTTCCGGGCAGTCTCCCATGTCATGTTGTCCACGCCGAAATCCCCCTCGTGCCAAGTGGTCTGGTATTCAAAATTATTGGTATATCCGAAGCCATATCCCCATTTTTTATCAACGGTGGATATATAGGCAAAACGCCGGTTATTGACAATCCGGTCATTTCCTACCAATCCCCACGAACCTCTTATTTTTAATTTGGACAAGGTAGAGGCAACCGGTTGCATAAACGGTTCGTTCGACACCATCCATCCCAGGGCAAAAGAGGGAAAGAAGCCGAAGCGGTATCCCCGTTTGAAGTTCTCCGAACCGTTGTATCCGAAGTTAAACTCGGTGAAATAAACGTCTTTATAACTGTAAGCCGCTCTTCCGGCAATTCCCATATTTCTGTACGGAAGGGCAAGTATGGAACTGCCGGCGTCCTGAATCACCTGATCCCGCGCGTTGAATAAAAACAGCCCGTCCACATGGTGTACCTCATCAAAATAACGGGAATAATTTAATCGTCCTTCAAAATACAAGGTGCGGTTGCCTCCCGACCCGCGGGAATATCCTAAAAAGTCCTGTCCCTGGTCCGTCAGGGAATGGATGAGTTCGCCTTCCTCATCCCTTCCCGTAGCGAAATAAGAACGCGGAGTTTTTGTTCTGTCCTGCCAATGTTCATTATAGGCATCGAATGAGACCAAGGCATTAGCGGTTAATCCTTTCAGGGGGCTCCATAACTTGCCCATGTCCTGTATTACATTCATCGAACTTTCTATATTGCTATAGAACAATTTCCTGTACCCTGTTTGTGTCGCCATCAGCCAGGGATTTGCCCGGGCCGCTTTTTTGGGGAGCTTTCCGTCACTGTAAATCGTGGGGTGGGCATTAGGCGGCGTATCCATGGCGGCCCACAAGATATCCCGAGTTCCTGTTCCCGGCGCATTCCGATCCGTAACATATCCCCCTATGCTTACCGCGATGCGGGTAGAGGAGGTTAAATCCAAGTCCACATTGCTGCGCATATTGTATTTTTTTAATTTCAACTGCGAATCGTAGTTTTGTTTTTTGTCGGTAACAATCATCCCGTCCTCCGAGAAATAGGATCCGATGAGGCTGTAGCGCAACCGCTCGCTGCCGCCGTTGATATCGAAGCTGATGCGGCCGTTGGGGGTGTTCTCTTTGGTGACGGCCTTTATCCAATTCACATCCGGATATAAATCAGAATCATACCCGATGCGCGTTTTTTCAATCATATCGTACGAATACAACACATCCATACCCGAAAGTTTTTGTGCCTCGTTAATCACTTCCATGTATTTGGCCGCCCCTGCAAAGTCGGGCAACTTGGTCGGATTGGAAATACCGTAATCCGCTTTTACGGTTATCCTTGCTTTCCCGACCTTCCCTTTCTTGGTCTGGATCAAAATAACGCCGTTGGCTCCGCGTACACCATACACTGCCGTGGCTGTGGCGTCTTTTAAAACGGAAAAAGACTCTATTTCTTCGGGAGAGATATTGCTCATGCTGCGTTCAATTCCGTCTATCAGCACAAGCGGATTGGCGTTGGCACCGAACGTGTTGATCCCTCTGATCCAGAAATCGGAGTCGTCGTACCCCGGTTCGCCGCTGCGTTGCACGGCAATGATGCCGGCTATCTGCCCGCCCAGGCTGTTGGTCAGCGATCGTGTCTGGCTGGTCTGCAGCACTTCCGGTTTTACCGAAGAGATAGCCCCGATGACCGATGCTTTCTTCTGTTGTCCGTAACCGACGACAACCACCTCTTCCAGTTCGCTGACATCTTCGTCCAACACCACATCCATTATGTCTTGTTTCCCTACCGGAACATCTTTTTCTTTAAATCCGATATAGGTGAATTTAAGGACCGGATTATCCGTGGTCAAAGAGATACTGTATATACCATTCACATCCGTAATCACACCGTTTGCGGTACCTACTTCTACTATATTTACACCAATCAGGGATTCTCCTTTCACATCGAATACCTTTCCGGTAATCCTTCTTTTTTCCTGTCGAGGGATGTTTTTTTCGTTTTTATCGACCGTTTTTACGGTCAGATACACTACTTTCCCCTCCACTTTGTACATGACGGCGGTGTTAGCCAATACCTGCGACAGGGTCTGGTGGATGTCGCTATTTTTTACCGCAATCCTGCTTACCGGCAGTTCACCCAGTTTGTCTTCGTAGAAGAACTGATAACCGGTCTGCTTTTTGATCTCCTCAATCGCTTCCTTTAATGTACCCTTGGGCAAATCCAGCGTGATCGATTTCGCCTGCGCCTGCAGTGTCAGGAAGACCGACAGGAATAGCAGCAACAGCCGAAAACGTCCATTCGTCCATAACTTTCCTTGTTGATGTTTCATTGTCACTAAAAAAATAAGAGTTAATATGTTATTTTGTTTTCATTGAAATAATAAAGCCTCCGTATCTCTTTTCAAAATGAAAGGGTATCACGTTTTGCAGGTTTTTCAGCACATTTTCTAATGAATCCCCGCGTGCTACCGCCCCTGAATAGGTTTTCGAGGAGTGGGTATCGGGCATCAGTTGCAAGGTAATCTGTTCGCCATAGACGTATTCGAGTTTTTCGATGATCTCCTTAATTTCACTGCGCTCAAAAGAGATGAATGCATTTTTCCAGGCTGTTTCCGCTTCGATATCCGCGTCTTTTACCGTCATTTTTTGGGTCGCTTTCGAATAGGTTGCTTTTTGCCCGGGATGAAGCACGAGAAGCTCTTCCCTGCGGCTGTTTTCAATGGCCACCTTTCCCGAAATCAGGGTGGTTTCGGAGTTGTTGTTTCCGGTATAGGCCGCTACGTTGAATGTCGTTCCCAATACTTTTACCGTGAAATCGGGCGTCTCTACCCTGAAAGGCCGGTTTATATCGGGAGTTACCTCGAAACAGGCTTCGCCCGTCAACAAGACCCTTCGTTCATCTTTTCCCAATTGTGGAAGATATTTGATTTGAGAATTGGCATTCAGCCATACAACGGAACGGTCGGGCAGTGTGATTCTGCGGATGGAATCACTTGATGTAACACGCTCCACAATATACTGTAACTTTTTGTCAGCAGAGGATTTTAACAGCCCGTAACCGATGATGATGCCAAGCAGGCACGCCGCTGCGACATAACCGACGATTGTAACAAGGCGTCTGTTTCTCTCCTGTCGCTTTCGGGACAGACCCTTAATCCTATTCCACGTTTTCCGGAATTGTACATCAAGGTAGTCTTCGTTATCGTAATTTTTGAATTGCTCCATGTCCCATAAAGCTTTCATCTCGAAAAGCCATTTCTTGTTCCGTTCACTTTCTTCCATCCACAGGTTGATATGCTCCAACTCTTCCTTCCTGCATTTACCCGATAGATAGTTAAAAATTATTTTAGAATCAACCTCTTTCATCTTTTATCTTTTAGAGCATAACAACCCTAAACGAAAAAACACGTACTTTATTTATGTTAATTTTACCTAAT
>JBGZJM010000132.1:0-6352 GCA_041848845.1 Petrimonas sp.
CGGGAGTACAAGGAGCCGAACTGGCCCTACCGCGTCATGGGTTCGGCGCTGCCCTGCGTGCTCATCACCCGTTCCGCCGCAAGGACTACCTCATCGAATGCCCGCTGCAGAAGAATACCGACGGCAGTACCTGCTTCATGTTGGTCAACGACAGCGGACGGAAGCCCGTGAAACAGTGATGATTCTAAAATAATTTATTTTTAACTTTTTTTATGAATAAAAAAATGCGGGTTCGGAACGTTCCGAACCTCTTTTTGAAGAATCAGTAAGGATTAGGGCTATTGTTTATAAAAAAAATCACATTTATCTTGCAGCAGTTTTTAAATAAAAATCAAATTGATTAAAGAATGTTTAGATAACAATGTTAATTATTGTGAACCTAATGCGTAGATAAACAGGTCAATGGCATTCTCAACCGATTCACTTGCATGTGTTAACAAAATTGTTTTTCTCACGATAGAATCGATCTGTTTTACCGTTTTGCAAAAAATGATTTAGAACCCTTTCGACCTGCCGCGTATTTCATGAATATTGTATGTAACCCAAAGTTTAATCGTAATAACATTACTATACTATAAAAAAATGATCCCGTTTTCACGAAATTGTAAAAAAGATATTTTTTTGTTTTTAAAAATGACCGCTTGTTTCCTGTTGTTCTATGCAGGGGTATGTACTCCGTCGCGAGGCTCCGCAAGTCACGAAGCTGTCGCGACGGTGCAGTATACCCCTGTGGAACAAAAAACACAGGCCCTGGCTATTGTTCCCTTTGTTATACTGGCCATTCTTCTGGTATCGTTGGTGGTGTTGTTCCGTGTTTTCATCCAACGGACAAGGAGCCACAGAATGTTATACGATGTGGAACAAATGCGGAGCGACTTTTTTACAAAGATTACACACGAGTTCCGGACACCCCTCACGGTTATATTGGGATTGAGCCGGCAACTTAAAGAAATGGAGAATCTTCCGCTTCAGGCATCAACGGCTTACCTGAATGCCATAGAACGGCAAGGGAAAAACCTGTTGAACCTGGTGAACCAGTTGCTTGATATCGCTCACCTGAAAAGTTTGCCCGATGCGATGGAATGGAAAACCGGGAATTTGGTGGCATACACGGAAATGATAGCGGAGACTTTCCGTTTATACGCCAAGGAAAAGGGCATTGAACTGGTATTTTATAGCAAGGAACACATCATTGAAACCGATTTTGTACCCAACTATATTAACAAAATCCTGCAAAACCTGTTGTCGAATGCCATCAAATACAGCAAAGCCGGAGATAAAGTATTCCTGGTTATAGACACAAAACCCAAAGACAAGAAAAAAATACGGATAAAAGTTGTCGACCAGGGAGTGGGTATCGATAAAGAGAGCCTCAACCACGTTTTCGACCTCTTTTACCAGGCACCGCAAAACAAAGAAAACCCGGGAAGCGGAATGGGGCTGGCCATTACCCGGCAATTGGTCGAAATATTAGGCGGGAAAATATCTGTGAAAAGCAGAAAAGGAGATAATACCACTTTCACGGTGGAACTCCCCGTATGCCGCAACGAAAAGCAAATTTACGCCTATTGGCTGCCGAATCAAGAACCGGTGGAATTAAATACGGAAGAAAAAACCGGGGCCGGGGAAGAAGAAGCGCTCCCCGGAAAGCAGCCGGAAAAAGATTTACGAACAACCCTGCTGCTGGTGGAAGACAACAAAGATATAGCCCTGTACATAAAGACTCTTTTTCCCGAAAGCAGGTACCGTGTCCTTTACGCCCGAAATGGAGTGGAAGGGCTCTCAAAAGCGAACGAATCCGTTCCCGACATTGTCATAACCGACGTTGTGATGCCGTTGAAAAACGGTATGGAGATGTGCGCGGATATACGGAAATCTCCGCTGTTGAACCATATCCCCGTAATAATACTTACCGCCAAAGGTTCGGACGAGGATCAGGTGAAGGGACTCAAATGCGGAGCCGACGCTTATATACGAAAACCCTTTAATGCCGAAGAACTGCAGGTGTGGGTGGAAAAACTGCTCGAAAACCGGAACCTGTTGAGGGATAAATACCTCCAGGCCGTATTCAGGGAAAAACACAAAAACAAGGATGTAAACATTGATTTTTTGCAACGCGTCACCGATATTATCTACCGGGAAATGAAAAATCAGGGCTTCTCTTCGAGAAAACTGGCGGAAGAACTTTCGATGAGCATATCGCAGCTGAACAAAAAACTGAACGCTACTACCGGATACCCCGCCTCAAGCTACATCCTGCAGATAAAAGTTGACCAGGCCAAGAAGATTCTGGCCTCGCAAGAAAAGCCCATCAGTGAAGTAGCCATGGAATGCGGAATATATGACGTAAATTATTTTGCCCGCATTTTTAAAAAATCTACCGGAGTCACGCCCACGCAATTTCAACGGCTTCCCCGGTGACAGGTAGCCTTTTTAGCATATTTAAAAATCTGTTAAACAGCAATATGAATAAAACAAATGCGCAAATTGTGCGGATGACCTCAAATGTTAATGCGCAAAAAATGCTATAATTTATAAAAAAAGTCCTAACAGCGGGATTTATAAAACCGTACGTTTGCAACAGTTAAAAAACAAACCGGTATAAGGTTGCAAAAAAACTGCGAACGGATAGCACGGAAAGTTGATTCTTAAAGAATAAAATCTTGCAACGGAGAGCGACAAAATTGGAAACGGAGGCAGAAAAAGCCTCCAACGTAAAAGGTACGGCAGAGGCAACGGATCCCCGCTTTACGGGAATCGAACCGGCCGAGCCGGTATACACCCAATCGCACCTTTAAATTTAAAATATATATGCTTATGAAGTATAGACTAATGCAAAAACTCAATCCGCTTAGACCCGAGGCTCAACGCAAGTGGTATGCCAGCCCGGTTAAGAAAGGCACCATCAGTAACTACCAATTGAGCAAAGAAATTGCGGGACAATCGTCGCTGACGCGCGGCGATGTGATGAATGTGCTTGAAAATATTGTGGATGAAATGCCGAAGTACCTGATCGAAGGATACAGCGTGAACTTCAATAATTTCGGCACGTTGCGTCTTTCCCTTTCGAGTGAAGGAGTGGATATGCGTGAAAATTTTACGGCTGACAAGATTAAGAATATACGGGTAGTGTTCACGCCCTCTCCCGAATTTAAGCGTATGTTGAAAAATGTAAAATTCGAACGGGTAGAGTAGGGGAAAGAAAAGAGAAGAGAAGAATTCAACAATGACCCATGCATGCGAAAACTGTATCCGCCAAGATGAAACCAGCAAATAAAAGCCTAATGCTTAACGGTATGGGGTTTGCCACGGGCGACCCCTCCATAAAAATCAGTGCCCCGTTTATACTCCATCCCGGCACGCGGGTTACCGTTACCGAACCGGGCAATGCCAAATGGATATATATCCTGCTTCCCCTGTGCAAAGGCGACCTGATAACGGGGACAAGCGTCGTATACAACAAATCCGACATAAACACGAAAATCGCTCAGGTGCGGATGGTGGAACAGGAATCGCCCGCTTCGGCCACCGTGGTGTACAGTCAGAAAACGAATTGCGAGGAAACGGGCGTCCTTACCCTGACCGGTTCCTGCAAGGTGGAAGTAAAAACAAGCGTGCTGCTGAATTTATGCCTGGATTTTGCAAGTACCGCCAGCATGATCGAATTGGGAGCTATTGAAATTCACTATATCCCGGAATTTGCCTTGCCGGAAGTAAAAAACGAATCTTCTTTTTTATCACTCTCGAAAACAAGGAAAATCGGAAAATTAAAGCGTTTACAAACCAAACTGCCCGAGTTTCTTTTTTTTAAAACGTAAAAAATGCAACTACACCTAAAATAAAAAGGACGTGCAATTTATTTTATTTATTTATCACTAATTAATTTTTTAATGTATGAAAAAAAAGTTGTTTTTTAAAATTTTCGTCTTTGCAGTAATTGCTGCTTTTTTGACAGTTACCTCTTGCAAGGACTACGACGACGACATCAACAAGCTCACCAGTGACTTGGCTGCCTTGAAAGCTGACCTGGAGAAAAAAATCCAGGATCAGAAAACAACCTACGACAAGACGATCGGAGACTTGCAGACCGACCTTGGCAAGGTTAAGGAAGATCTCAAGAAAGCAATCACTCAGGAAGGCTTGGACGAAGCCCTCGCGCTTTACGTGAAGTTAGAGGCGTTCAACAAGTACAAGGGCGACACCGACAAGAGTCTGAAAGACTTGAAAGAGGCTGTCGATAAAGCAGCCACTAAAGAGGAGCTTGCGAACCTGCAGACGTT
Organism: Petrimonas sp.; assembly: GCA_041848845.1. Lineage (GTDB taxonomy): Bacteria > Bacteroidota > Bacteroidia > Bacteroidales > Dysgonomonadaceae > Petrimonas. The sequence goes on from JBGZJM010000132.1 coordinate 4,281, forward strand.
GCTGGAAGGCAAGATCTCCGAAGCAAAGACTGAGTTGGGGCTGAGAATAGGCGCCCTCGAGACATTGCTTGACCTGAAAGACGGCAAGTTGGGTGTAATTGAAGATATCAAAAAGGAGTTAGCCCAACATCTTGAAAAGATCAACAAGAATGCCGGCGATATCAAGGCACTTCAAGAGTTCCTCGAAAGCGACTACGAAAGCCTGAAGGAAATGGATGAGACCCTCCGCGGTTTGATTGACAAGAAAGTGGATATCGAAACGTTCAATCAGGAAGTGGAAAGGATAGACAATAAGATCGACACGGTAAAAAAAGAGTTGGAGAAAAAAATAGAAGCAGTGGATAAAAAACTCGATATCGAGCGCCTCCGCATCAATACCTTGTTCAATTTCACCCGCCAGCTCAAGGGGCTGACCTTTATCCCCACGCGCGGACTGCCCGCAGAAAAGACGATGAAGCTCTACTACTTTGCGGGAGACTACACGGCCGAACACGTGCTGATCTATCGCGTCAGTCCTTCCAACTCGATGTACGGGCGCGACTTCACCATCGAAAGCCTCAACTACCAGGTGACCACCCGCTCCGCCGACGACGGAGTAAATGACGGTTCCGAATTGGTGGATGTACGCATCAACCCCGACGGCAAATATTACGTGCCCAACAAGCAAGAAATGCAACAAGGCATCAAGCAGTTCGGCGACATCCTCTATGTGCCGGTACATATCCAGAGCGAAAATCCGTGCGAAGTGTATGGCAACATCGACTGGTGGGGCAACGAGTTCTTCACCTTGGGTAACACTAATTATGAATGGGGAGGAGAAGATGTACTCTCTCCCGATAACTTCCCCGATCATGTGGTGAAGACCGTGAAAAATGCGCAGGTTTCCTATGAGGACGGATCAGGCAACAAAGGACTCTCTCTGGTGATCACCGCCAAGGCAAAGAACCTGGATGAAAAAGAGGGTGAACCGGCAGAAATCCGCGTGAAATCCACCGAACACGTGAACACCTACCTGATCCCCACCCAGATCAAGCTGGCCGAATCCAAAGGCAAAGGAAACGAAATCGTGAACGAAAACCTGACGACCCGTTTGCTCAAATTCACATTGACTGAAGCCACCACATGGGCTAATGCGAATGAGAATGACTTTCCCAACGACAACAAGAACTGGAACGTGCTCGCCTGGTCGGGCAACCAGGGAGAAGGCGGCGTCTGGACTCCGGGCAAGATCGACCTGAACAAATACGTGTCGTCGTTCTTCTATCCGCAGGATGGCGGCGACCTGTCTCGCGGAAATACTGTTCCGGGAGACCCGCACCGCTACCTCTGGGCTGAGTTCGGCAAGGAATTCGGCGAACCCTATTTCGACAAGCCGCACTACGCCAAACCGGTGTATGAATTCGAACAGATGACCTATAATGATACCAATCACAACATCATCATCGGTCCGGAAGGCGGCGAAGGCGTCGGAAACCACTACTATGCCACCATCGAGGACGGCCATTTCCTGACCGTTATCAATGATCCGGCGAAAATCCAGGGCATCCGTAACAAGAAACTGATCATCAAGGTTACCCAGGTGAACTCCGAATGCGACGAACGCCAGCCCGTGGGTTATCTCGTTATCAAATATACCGACTCTCCCGAAGGCATCTGGCCCGATGTGAATTACACCATCGACCTGACCCCGTTCCCGTATTACCACAAAGCGTGCGGACAGAAAATCAACGGTTCGAAGGTAATTCCGCAGACCTATACCGACGGCGACGCAGGAACCACTTTCACCCACAAGAACGGCTTGCTCGAACTCTTCTATACCGACAGGTTCATGAGCCCGATCAACGCTCCCGAATCTTACGGATTGGCAGGCACGAACAACCCGGGCGACGTACACTTCATTCTGGCAGGCAACCTGCAGTTGAACGGTATCGGCGAACACAACATGGGTAACATCTACAACATCCAGCGTCGCGACGCTTCCGTTGTTCCCGGATCCGTGAAGTTCAAAGCGGCTGCCAACAACCATGTGAACGATGCCGACAACAAGGCTGCTACCGGCGTTACGGCAGAAG
>JBGZJM010000133.1:0-5822 GCA_041848845.1 Petrimonas sp.
AGGGCCATCGTTAAGGAATTAGGCCTGAGAAAGTAAAATTTTCCGGGAAAAAACGAAAAAAGGGAGTCGACGCTGTTCTCAGCATTACTCTCTTTTTTGTTTTACCTCCGTGCGGTCAGAATCCATACAGAACGCCAGCAAAGTAAATGGATGCAAATTGAAAAATATGTTATAAAACATGTAAATATATTTTGCAGGTATGAAAAAAGAGGCTTATCTTTGTGCCGATAACCTAAAACAATCTTTTTTACCTTATTGACAATAACAGGATAAACCGAAGACAAAAGAGGTCATCTCGATCGAGGTGACCTTTTTTTATCTCTATTGAACAATCCAACGGGCTTTATAAATTTTAAATCCATAAGCCCGAAACACAATATTCCCGTTTTCATCCACCAAATGATCGGCCCACCACTCTTCATCGGGACATAGCATGATTGTTCCGAAACGGGAATCGGAAATACTTTTTACCGCCGGAAAACGATATGTCGATTGGATTCTATTGCTTTTCTGATCATATTTCCAAACCCTTTCGTTGGTAGTAAGCCACAACATATCCTCCTCACCGTTTACGGGAAACAGATCGTGTGACGAGCGAAGGGGTTCATCGCTCGAAGCTACTTCGGCCTTCATTTGATTCTTGAGAAGCGGTTTGTCTTTCTGTCCGTTGTAATCGTAAATATTCATCACATGTGTCGCCGAATAAAGCTTGCCCCGTTTCTTATCCCAAAACAGGTTGTGAGCCGCCGGAAGCTCATATTTGGCGACCATCTCGCCGTATCCTTTCAGGGTATCGGTACGGAATGTAGCCAGAATCCCGTCGGTGGAAGAGGCGGTAACAATATTCCCGTCGGGAAGCAGTTCCGCCGAGTGCGGATTAACGCCGGCATACCCGTAGAACAAAACTTTCTTGTCGGCTATGCGGATCAGTGCCACCGCACCGCCTGATGCCGTCATCAATATACAGCTGTTATCATATACCGGTTTCACCTCGCTCGGGTTGCTGAACCATGATCTCCTTTCCTGCGGTATCTTTCCCGACAGGGGGTTCCACTCCCATACAATCTTCTGCGTAACCATATCTGCTATCACAATAGAGGCATTCGCCTGATTGGTGACCACAATAGCTTTTTCCGGTAATGTAATTTTTCTTTCTGGGTTATTCGTTATAACGGCCTCTTTGCTGCAACTGCATCCGTAACTCATGACAACGATGCCGATCAACATGAAAATAAAATGGCATGAAATTAATTTTCTGTTCATTTTTTCAATTTAAAAGAAATAGCAGAGAGGTTTTTCCCTGCTATTTCAGATTTTCGATTTACGGTCTATCCATTCAAATTATTTTCCCATATACTCATAAGCTCCTATATCAACGGATGAACCGATGATACGGGTGTTTCCCACAATATCGACGGATGTACCCGGATATCCGGAGTCACCTGCATCAATACATACCGACCCGGCCGCGAGTGAAAAGTCCGGTGTATCGCCCGTAGGATTGATAAAATGAGGGCCACCGGGAGCACTATTATCAGTGGACAGTTCAATACAACTGCTGCAAACGAGTCCTTTTTCTGTTAAACCGTTCATGATGGCACAATTAACAGCCGGAATATCTCCTCCACATACTACTGCTCGTGTACGAGATCCTCCCTTTATTTTAATATTCCAGATAAGCGTGTTATACAATTTGGTTCCTCCATGGAAATAATTGGGATTCCATCCGTCGGATAAACAGTTTGCAATGGTAACATTGTACAATTGGGAATTGTTTGCCCTTACCAAATGATTCTGGGAATGGAGGTTGTAGAACAGGCAATTCACCATCTTGCAAGCTTCAAAATAGCCGATAGCCTTACCGTGACGGATGTCGTGGAATTCACAATTGCGGAATCCGTGATTCTTGTAGATTTCAAAACACCCGCCTCCCGTATTTGCATAATTATCGCAATCGGCAAATTCAATGCCGTCCATCCAGCAGATATCGCCATTGTTATTCCAGGCATTCATGAAATTAAAATTACCTCCTTTGAATACGGGTTTATTTTTCAGGTTCCGCTCTTTAAGTTTTGTCTCCATTCCCGAAAAGCCCCCGTATACATTCACTGCTTTCCATGTAAGCGTAGAAGAAAACTGATAATTCCCGCTTGCAACCCAGATTTCCATATCTCCGTTATTGGAAGCTGCCCCCATGGCATCGTGTATTGAGCCGAAGGCTTGTTCCCAGGATGTCCCATCGCTGTTACCGCCGGGCTTAACGTAAATTATCTGATTTTTTCCCCTCTGGGTGATGAAAAGGGTGTCGGATGCCTCCACAACAGGACCACGGTTTTTTATCACCACAAATCCATCCCGTTCCACTCCTGTCTGATTGTTCTCAATATTTACCGAAACCATTACATTTTGTACGTTATGGCCTTGCAGCTGTTGATCAGCTTCTATCTCAATCCACGAACCGGAAGAAACACACTCGTAATCCACATTCAACGTCACCGGAATGTCAATCGCAAAGCTCTCCTTTTTGATTACAATATCTTTTTTCTCCTTTTCCAGAGGGATAAACAAGATTTCATCAACCGGTTTTTGAATAATCGACAATGTGGCATCGGTTGTCTTGTCTTTGTCAAACAACTTTATTTCTGTTGTTTGATCCTTTCCTGAAGAGTTTAGAGAAGCGGTAATCTTTAAATGTCCTTTATCAACTTTGGTAAAGGTAAATCCGTCCTTGGATGCCGCTTCCGGCTGCCATTCCTGATGGGTGACAACTTCGATGATCACCTCTCCACCCTGCCGGTTAAAATAGACCAGGCTTTGAGGCAGCGTGATAAGAGATCCCCGCCCTTTTTGCACTACCTTTATTCTTTGGCTGAGCTGATCCATCAGCCTTATTTCAATCCAGCCTTCGCGATCGTCCATACTCTGGTTCTCCTCGCACGAAAAGACAATGGAATCGGCTTTCAATGCTTGTCCTCTGTATCTAGTCAGATTAATCCAGTCGCCGGAAGCCTCGGCAAACCAAGGATATGAAGAGGTTAACGGCACAACCATACGCATTGTCTGCGGACTGCTTGTTACGGACTCCTGCACATTTATTTTAGGTTCTACCCTGCGGACTTCGTACGAATCGTCACAAGCCGTCAACACACAGGCAAATGCAATTACTCCCAATAGAGTTCGATATATGGATTTATATATTTTCATGATTTATTCATTTTTTTATAACTACTAATCCGTTGATAACCGGCCGCAATTGACCGTCGGACGGTTTGTTCAATACATTAAAACTGCCTGTTTTATCTTTGATGACAAAAGTACTGGATCCTCCGCCATCCAGGTTGATTGCATTGTAGCATCCGGCGCCTTTACATAAAGTTGCGACATCTTCCAGTCGCATCCCGGAAGAATACCCTTCCTGACGCCCGTCTATCACGAACAGGAAACATTTTTTGTTATCTTTCGACAAGCCGACAAAAGTACGAGGCCCAAACTGCATGGTAATGTCATCCACGGGCATTTCTTTATTTTCCTCTCCGTCTCTTACCAACGAATGGTATCCGCCCATGGCCTCCAGCACATCGTCTTTTATCCCCTCAAAGTCCTTGGGGTGAATTATTTTGCTTTCACCATTCTTCAAAACGACAAACAAGCCTTCATACCCGGGATAATAGGTGTTTTTCAGTATCTGCCCGTCCTTCACAAAAATATTCATGGTGAAAAATTTATTTTTGTCGGTATATTTACCGGCAAAATCGCCGTTCACACCTACGCATATGTCTTTCCCCGCTTTTTCTGCCCAAATCATTTGTTCCGGCATGACCTGAGGCTGATCTTGAATATTTTCATTGTTGGGCGTGCATGTCACAACCGAAAGATTTTTATCTAAATCGATCTCGGCAACAAACATCCGGGTAGGCCGGGTCAAGTACCTGAAATTCACCTCCGTAATAGTTATTCCCTCCGTAAGCTGATAGGACGAATCTTTTTCCACCACCTGGATCTTATCCATATAATCGGCAACCGATTGCATCAACGGGGTTTTCGCCCCTTTGTGCAAGCCGGGCACCATCACCTCATCGGATGAAGAAGAGCAGCTGACGAACAGCATACATACAAAGCAACAAAGAGTAATGTATTTTTTATTCGATTTTAGATCATTTATTCGTATCATGTTTCAACGTTTTATTGTTTTACCATCCCGGATTATCGGGTAAAAGATTAGGATTAAGTGAAGTCTCTTCAATGGGAATATTGAACAGATAGTTTTTTTCCGTGAAAGAGGGTTTATATGTAACTCTTATGGCATAAGGAGTAATAAATCCATCCTTATCGAATCCTATTTTCTCCCTGATCATATTGATTTCTTTTGCTGAATAGAATTTGGAATCCATAATCGCTCCTCTCCGCTCACGGTTCAACAGGTTCACTCCTGCTCTCCAGCGACAAAGGTCATCCCATCGATAGCCCTCGGCGAACAGTTCGATGCGCCGTTCCCGCCTGATCTCGCGAATAAGATTTTTGTCGGCTCCTTTTATATCGGGATATTTACTGACCAGGTCAGGATCCTCAACAGGATTGGCAGTCAGGTCGAAGGGAAATCCAACACGCCGCCTCAAGGCATTGATCGTTTTATTAAGCTCAGGATCCAATCCCAGCTCGGCTCCTGCTTCGGCCCGTATCAGCAACACCTCGGCATAACGCATTACCGGTGCATCGGTGCTTCCTTTGAAAGCCTCGGTGCCTTCCCATTCAGAAGCTTTATAGAACTTGCTAATACAATATCCTGTAGCTGATGTTCCGTAAAACGGCCGTTCATTGGTTCCGTTAAAAAGATTGAAGATATTGGGTGCTCCACCTTTCATAAGACCTCCGTCTTTCCTGTACAGATACTGCGCATGAGGACTGTTCGGGTCAGGCACGCAGATAGTCTGTACGAGACGTCTGTCACGATCCCTCATCTCCGACAGATACCCCATTCGCGGATGGTGGCATCCGCAGATAGATATCGGTTTCCCTGTTCTGGAACACAAATACTCTTCGAAACAATCCCTGCTCATGCCATAATTACTCATCGGATATTGCTTGGAGATCTGATGTCCCATATTTATCGCGGGATCATATTCACGAGATAATATGATTTCAGGATTTCCCTGATAATGATCCTGTATAAAGAGGTTGAAATAGCTCATCTCCGTTCCGTTACCGGTATACAGACTATGTCCATATTCGGTTTTCATCAACTCACCCGCGGTATCGTATGCCTTCTTTAACAGTTCTTCATCGCCCTCCATATCCCGATAGCGCCTCCAGCTCCCTTCGTAGAGACAGACCCTGGCTTTCAGTAATAAAGCGGCATTTTTGCTCACCTTGCATACATCGGTCTGCTTGGGCAGGGACTCGATTGCCCTGTCCAGGCACATCAGGATGGAGTCCGTTATGAGCACGCGGGAATCCCTTTTCTTGTACAGGTCCGGATCGTTTTTATCCAGTACCTTGTCATACCAAGGCAAATCGCCAAAACGTTTCATTTTATTGAAGTAATCCCAGGCTTTGAAGAAATAGATCTCTCCTGCATAATGTTTTTTATCATTTGCCGATGCCGGGCTACGCATGTAATTCTCCAGAAATGCATTACATCCGCGTATGACGCCCCAACTCCATGCCCCATCGGTATGGTTTTTCACATTTTTACCGAATGCAATCTGATTCGCACCTCCGCTCAAGAGGTTATCGGATTGCAGGTCGCCGGTAATCAGGGGGCTGCCGTCCCACGAATTAGGGTTCCCATGTCCGATTATCAAGCTTGGATAATACGTATGACA
>JBGZJM010000134.1:0-10624 GCA_041848845.1 Petrimonas sp.
ATCCCCGCCTCGCCGCAAGGGGCGGTGGTTTCGCCCGAGTTGGCGGACTCGTTGTTTCATTCGTCCTCGGTGATCGGCAAAACGTTCCGCGATTATTACGAACCCGATTTGACCTATCGGACAACCGGCGTATCGGCGCCGATGAAATACGACAGATACGGACGTTACGAACCGCTCATCTACACCCCGCTCAATTACAAAAGGTTTGCCTATTCCGTTCCGGCCATTGCCGTTCGGGTAAGTCCCGAAGCCGATGTTCCCGGATTTGCCCGGCGGTTTACGGACGATATGAAAAGCAAACTCAATATCGGTCCTTACTACCTTTTCGGTTTCATGTCCTACGATTTCCGTTCCGAAGTGGCGGACATCCATAGCGGGATCAGCAGCTACGTACGCATCATTACCGGCTTGCTCGTTTTCTTCTTGTTTATCGTCTTTCTGGGAATGTTGGGGACGTTCTGGTTCCGGATGGAATCGCGGCGCGGCGAAATCGGGCTGCGCATGGCGCTGGGAGCAAGCCGCAAAGGGGTGTTGAACTACATCCTGTTGGAGAGTATGATTGTATTCGCGTCGGCATTTATTCCCGCGTTTATCGTGTGCGCCAATCTCGCTTTCTGGGATGTGACCTACACGTTCAACGATGCCATGGACTACACCCGGAGCCGGTTTTGGATTACCCAGTTTTTTACCGCGGCAATCATGGCCGGGATTATCCTGCTGGGTGTGCTTATTCCGGCCCGCCGGGCATCGCGGGTGCATCCGGTGGAGGCGTTGAGGGAAGAGTAATATGTGACGTGGAGACCGGGCGACTTGGAGAGATATGATCTGTTACAAAACAAAAAGATAAATTATGCACGCAGCAATTATTCACAGTATTCAAAAAACATTTCAAGTTTCCGGATTTCGGAAAATCCCCAAATCCCCAAACTTGTCCGACTATTGGCGGATCCCAAATCCCAAATACTTGTTAGCTCTACTTTTTGTGTTCACGGTGGCAGCGGGAGCGGCGGCACAACAAACGCTGACGCTTCCCGAAGCCATTGAACTGGCACGCCTGCAATCGGTGGATGCCGCCGTGGCGCTCAACGAGCTGAAAACGGCATACTGGGAATACCGCACCTATCGTGCCGATCTGTTGCCCGAAGTGAATTTCAGCGCCACCCTGCCCGATTACCGGAAAAGCTACAACCTCTACCAGTCGGACGACGGCACCTACAAGTATGTGCGTAATAACTCATTGCGGGTGTCCGGCGATATTTCCATCGACCAGAATATCTGGTTTACGGGAGGAAAATTATCGGTAAACACGTCGATGCAATTTGTCGATCCGCTCAACACGGCCGGGGCAAACCGTTACTACATGACGGTACCGGTAGGCGTAACGCTCTCGCAGCCGCTGTTCGCCGTCAACAAGATGAAATGGAAACGGCGCATCGAACCCATCCGCTACCGGGAAGCACAGGCGGCATACCTCGAAAACGTGGAGACGGTGACACTCAAAACTATCGCGTATTATTTTCAATTGCTGCTCGCCAAGGAGAACCTGAACATCGCGCTGCAAAACAAGGAGAATGCCGACCGGATTTTTGACATCGCTCGGGCGCGCCGGCAAATGGGACAGATTTCGGAAAACGAGCTGCTGCAACTCAAGCTCTCCGCGCTGAAAGCCGCCTCCACCCTCACCAAAGAGCAGTCGGCGCTCAACGGAGCGATGTTCCGCCTCCGTTCGTTTCTGGGATTGAGCGAAAACGACAGTATTGTTCCGCTCATACCGGAGATGCTCCGTTATCCGGCGATCGATTACCAAGATGTATTAACCAAAGCGCTGGAAAACAATCCGTTTGCTCAGAGTGTCCGCCGCCGCCAACTGGAGGCCGATTATGAAGTGGCACAAGCCAAAGGCGTTCAACGTGAAATCGACCTGTTTGCATCGGTCGGATATACCGGGCGGGAACAGGAATTCAAGACGGCCTATCGGAATCTGATGGATTATCAGATCGTGCAGGTGGGCGTAAAAATTCCCATTCTCGACTGGGGAAAACGGCGGGGGCGCGTGAAAGTGGCGGAATCGAACCGGGAGATGATTGCCAGCCGGTTGAAACAGGAACAGATGAATTTCAACCAGGATATTTTCCTGTTGGTGGAGCAATACAACAACCAGACGGAACAGTTGCGCATCGCCCGCGAAGCCGACGAAATAGCGCAACAGCGGTACAAGACTTCGGTGGAATCGTTTATGATCGGCAAAATCAACACCCTCGACCTCAACGACGCGCAGCTCTCCAAGGATAACGCCCGGGCAAAATATGTCTCGGAAATGCATTTGTACTGGTACTATTTGTATCAATTGCGCAGCCTTACGTTGTACGATTTTGAAAAAGAAACGGGCCTGGACGCCGAGTTTGAGCGGTTGGTAAATGGATAGGCGTTTCGGTCGATAACTGATAATATATTGTCAAAACTACGCATAAACAAGCACCAAGTGATATTATATGAACAATTACAAAGATAGCTTTTCTGAATGACAAACCATACTTTTTTCGATTATTATTTGTAATTTTGGCATTTACTCGTAGGGATTGCATGGCAACCCCTTACGAGCCATTAGGCTCAGGTCGATTTAATTCCACGACGAGTGAATTATATGACACCTCTCACCAACCCTCCCCCTGTCTGCCGACAGGCAGGCACAAAAGAGGGTTTGAACTGTGTTAGAAAGTGTATCATCCCATTTTTTGAACGCAAAGCCGTTTCGGAATATCTGACGTTAAAAAACAACTATGATTCTTATTATCGACGACGATGCCGCTGTCCGCTCGTCGCTTTCGCTCCTGCTGAAACGCGCAGGGTATAAGGCCGAGGCATTGGCTTCACCCGAAGCCGCGCTGGATTTTGTGCGCCATACCGTGCCCGATCTGATGCTGATGGACATGAATTTTTCACTGACCACCAAAGGCGATGAAGGGCTGGATTTGCTGCAGAAGGTGCGGATTTTTTGTCCTGCCGTTCCCGTTATTCTTATGACGGCTTGGGGTTCCATCGCGCTGGCTGTGAAAGGGATGCAACTGGGGGCATTCGATTTTATCACCAAGCCGTGGGACAACCGCCGGTTGCTGAAATCGGTGGAGACCGTGCTCGATTTGAGAAACAGGAAAACGGTCGCGGATATCCCTAAAACCCGTCAGGAACTGGATGCACAATATGACTTTTCGGCGATTATCGGTAAGTCCGGAGCGTTGATAAACGTTTTGTCCACCGTGGCGCGCATTGCCGGTACCAACGCTTCCGTTCTCATCACGGGTGAAAGCGGAACCGGAAAAGAACTTGTTGCGGAAGCCATCCACAGGAACAGTACGCGACGCAATCACCGTTTTGTGAAAGTTAATTTGGGAGGCATTTCACACACCCTGTTCGAAAGTGAAATGTTCGGCCACCGGAAAGGCGCATTTACCGATGCGCAGGCCGACCGGGTCGGACGTTTCGAGCTGGCCGACAAGGGAACAATTTTTCTGGATGAGATCGGTGAGTTGGATTTAGCTTCTCAGGTAAAGCTGTTGCGTGTGCTGCAGGATCAAACGTTTGAAGTGCTGGGAGAAAGTTGCCCGAAAAAAGTGGACATCCGCGTGATAAGCGCCACCAATGCCAATTTAACGGAAATGGTGAAGAAACGCACTTTTCGGGAAGACTTGTTCTACCGCATCAACCTCATCCAGATTTATCTTCCCTCCCTGCGCGAAAGGCGGGAAGATATTCCGCTGTTGGCATCTTTTTTTGCCGGTCAACAATCCCTGCAGAACAGGTTGCCGGGAATAACGTTTACACCCGATGCGCTGGAGTTGCTTGAAAAATTGCCGTTTCCCGGAAATATCCGTGAACTGAAAAACCTGATAGACCGGACCATCCTCATCAGTGGAAAGAGCCGGATAGACGCCGAAGACATCCGTGCCCAACTCATCATGCCCGAAGGAAATAACACCCCGAAAGAGATCGCCGGGGAGATGAAACTGGACGAATTGGAAGCGCGGACCATTCGCCAGGCCATAGAACAACACGGCGGAAACCTGTCGAAAGTGGCGCGGGTATTGGGAATAAGCCGCGCGGCGTTGTACCGGCGCATGGAAAAACACGGAATATGAAACTACGCGGTTATTTCTATATTTTGGCCTGTTGCCTTTTGCTCGTTTTCGGATTCGTTTTTGTCGAAAGCATTGACGCTTTGTCCTGGAAAACCTTCGCGATGGAAGCAGTGATTGTTTTGCTGTTGATCTATTTGGCGTTCTTTTACCGGAAAGCGGTACGTCCCTTGCAAAACATCAGTAACGGCATGGATTTGCTGAGGGAGCAGGATTTCAGTTCGCGCCTCCGGACGGTGGGGCAATACGAAGCGGACAAGGTGGTCGGCATTTTTAACAAAATGATGGAGCAGTTGAAAAACGAACGTATCCGTTTGCGTGAGCAGAACGAGTTTCTGGATTTGCTGATCAAGGCGTCGCCGATGGGTGTGGTGGTGATGAATTACGACAATGAAATCGCGGAAATGAATCCTTCGGCAGTAAAGCTGTTAGGTCTCGAGGATGCCCGGACGGTAACCGGGAAGAAAATGGAGTCGGTAAAAGAGAACCTTCGCATCGATCTTTCCTCCATACCGCCGCACGAGACCCGTGTGTTGAATGTCCACGACGGAACGGTTTACAAATGTACGCACGAGTCGTTTATCGATCACGGTTTTCCCCGTCCGTTCTACCTGATAGAAAGCCTTACGGAGGAAGTCCGCCAGGCCGAGAAAAAAGCTTACGAAAAGGTTATCCGCATGATCTCGCACGAAGTGAACAACACCACCGCGGGGATAACGTCCACGCTCGACACCCTTGAACAGGATCTATCGGAGAAGGAAGGAACCGAAGATATGCAGGAAGCCATGCGCGTGTGCATCGAGCGGTGTTACAACATGAGCCGGTTTATCACGAACTTTGCCGATGTGGTGAGGATTCCCGAAGCTCAGTTTAGCCCGGTAAACCTCAACGAACGCATCGAAACGCTGAAACGGTTTATGGAAGTGATGTGCCACCACCGGAGTATCCGGCTGCATTTCATGCCGGACAGAAATCTGCCGGTGTTGCAATTGGATACGGTATTGTTCGACCAGGTGTTGCTCAATATCATCAAAAATTCGGTGGAGAGTATCGGCCGTGACGGGGACATTTACCTGACAACCGACTCCAACAACCGTTCCCTCACGATTGCCGACACAGGGAAAGGCATCAGTAAAGAAACGGAGAGGAAACTCTTCAGCCCGTTTTTCTCTACCAAGCCATCCGGACAAGGAATAGGGCTCCTGTTTATCCGTGAAGTGCTGATGCAACACCATTGCCTGTACTCCCTGCGCACTTACCCGGACGGGTTGACACGGTTTGTCATTCAGTTTGACGCGGATGCGTTTTATCGGCATCGGGTTTCATCCCGTTAGCGAACGCTTGTTGTGTTGGGTAAAGATAGGTTATTCGGATGGAAAAACAAAGAAAATAGAAGACTATTGCCCTCCATTCTTTAGAAACTAAAAAATATCCGACTATTCGGAACGTTCTTTGATATATTGTGTGAATTATTTTGATTTTCCCGATCTATTTATGTAATTTTGCAGTACAATTTCAAATTTGCATAAATAATGAGCAAAGGTTTTATAGAAAGAGACATAACGGGCATAATGCTTAACATGTATCAATATTTTCCCGTCATCACGGTGACCGGTCCCAGACAATCAGGAAAAACGACCTTGTTGCGAAAAGTGTTTGACAAACTCCCTTATTATTCGTTGGAAAACTTGGATATCAGACACTTTGCCTTGAACGATCCGGTCGGTTTTCTTAATCAACATCCCGAAGGAATGATTTTAGATGAAGTGCAGCATACGCCCGATCTGCTTTCCTATATTCAGGGAATGATTGATGAAAGCCCCGAAAAACGATTTGTGCTTTCCGGAAGTTCGCAGTTTTCCGTGATCAAGCAGATTACCCAATCGCTTGCCGGACGAACCGGCGTGTTGGAATTACTGCCATTCTCGTATAACGAAGTGAAAAAACAGGCGGATAAGATGAGATTGGACGAAGTGATGCTTCATGGTTTTTTCCCTGCCCTGTATGCCGGAAAGAATATACCCGGCTTGCTTTATCCTTCGTATGTAAAAACCTACTTGGAAAGAGATGTCCGGGATTTATTGCAGATAAAAGACATGATGCAGTTCCAAACATTTCTAAGGCTTTGTTCGGGACGTATCGGCAGTTTATTCAATGCTTCCGAACTTGCCGGCGAGGTGGGTATTTCTGCAAATACCATAAAATCTTGGCTTTCGGTTTTGCAGGCATCGTATATCATCAAGTTATTGCCCCCTTTCCATGAAAATATGAGAAAACGGCTGATCAAAACCCCGAAACTCTATTTTTGCGATACCGGTTTGGCCTGTTATCTGCTGGGAATAGAAACAGAACAGCAGTTGGCAAGAGATAAAATGCGGGGACACCTGTTTGAAAATTTTATCGTGATGGAAGCTCTTAAAGCCCGGTACAATCGCGGGAAAGAGAGCAATTTGTACTTCTATCGTGATAGCAACGGAGTAGAGGTGGATTTGCTGTTTAAAAACGGAAGTGATTATTCAGCCGTTGAAATCAAGTCATCCCAGACCTATCACCCTGAATTCGAAACGGGCATTAACTCGTTAAGCAGTTTGTTGAAAGAGAGGCTGACTGATAAAACAATTTTGTATGCCGGAGATTTTGAAAATGATGCTGCTGCTATTAAACTTCTGAATTATAGGAATATGAGTCGTCTTTTTTAGGATATCGTGAATGCTCTAATGCTGCTCCAGGCAATTATTAGTGCCGTAACTCATTAGAATTACGACACTTGTCTTTTTTTGTTTGCATTATAAAAGTCTCTTTTCAGAGCACTTCAAAATGCTTCCAGCGGAAAGAAAGGGATTCGAACCCTTGGTACCCGTGAGAGTACAACGGTTTTCGAGACCGCCCCGATCGACCACTCCGGCATCTTTCCTTGTAAAGCCGGCCTTTTGGCTCCGGCTTTACCGTAATGGTTTACTTTTTCTTTAGGATGTAGAATTCCGCGAGTTCACCTTCATTCAAAGCTCCGGTCTCGTCGGTCAATGCTACCGCGCTGTCGAGAATCCGGTAATAGATCTTTTCGCCCGACGAAGGAGTAATCAATACCAGCACTTTGCCATCATGGGCAAGCTCGTAAACACCGCTTTGGTTGAAATTTCCATCCTCTTTTTCCAGATACTCACTCTTTAACTCGTAAGTTGTATCGTCGTTAATCGTTAGAACGGTTTTTATACCGGGGCAGTCGGCACAAGGAAGCGTGCCTTCATAAGTGCCGTAAAAGTTTTCTGAAGCCATTACATCTTTGGAGGCATCAACGTTTTCGGCATTTTTTTGTTTTGCGTTATTGCAACCGATGAAGACAATGGCAGCAAGAGCAAATAATAAAATACTTAATTTCTTCATCATTAATATGTGGTTTAAAAAAACGATACAAAGGTACAATATTTTTGGATATTTACACGTCGCGGCCCCTGAAAGTTATTTTTTTAAAGCATACAACGCTGCTTTTGTGGACGCCAGAAGCGGCTCAGTAGATATGCCGGAACCAACAGCGTTCTTCATCCACAGCTGCGGGATGATTCTGCCCTGGGTGTACATCCGGTCCATTTCGTCGGCAAGATTTTTCCCACGTACCTGTTGGCCGATCTGAAAATCAATGAGGTGTCCCATCGGATAGTTCGGCAGATAAAGCGGGTAGTCGATCATGTGCGAGTAAATCCCGAGCAGCGTCTCGTCCTTCCCTCCCAAAATACCGGCGTAATAGGTGTTCCACACATCTTTCGCAGCCGTTATCACCGCTTCTTTCAACTGTGCGGGTGTGGCATCCGGATGGTTATACAGCCATTCCCACACCTGAATATCGACAAGCGAGACACCCATAATTTCGTAGCACGACCAAAAATTATCCAGGGCCAGGTAGTGCTCGTCTTCAGGATTCGGATTTTTGAGGCCCAGCAGTTCCAGGTCTCTTTTCTGGAAAAGGAAAGCCACCGCTTCGGTAAACGATGTGTTGGGAACACCGTTAAGGGTGTAATAATCCACGTCGTTCATCGTAATGGTTTGCTCTACATTGTGCCCGAATTCGTGAACCGCGATATTATAACCTTTATAATCCATTCCGCCGGCACCGATCCTTGTACGCAGGTGGGAGATGTCGTTACGCATCGTTGCCCCCCAGGCATGCCCGGCACCGCGTGACGGGTCAACCACAATGAGTGATGAAATTTCCCGGGCCTTGTCGGGCTTCCATCCCAGTTTAATCAGGATATTGGGAAGATCGGCCTCCAATGCTTTTGGGTTCGGGTATTTCTTGGAGGTGATGGCCGTAAGCTGTTCCTCGGGTATTCCTCCGCGGGATTTGAATCCGTTGTACCAGATATCGAACGGCTCCAATTTACGCCCTAAACGCGACTCGATAAATGCGGCCACTTCTTTCACTTCGGGTGAGGAGAGCAACCCTTTAAAAAGGGTTTCCACGTCTTTTTGCGGAATCTCCATGGTGGCATCGAAAGCACGCGCAAGTTGAGCGGGATAATGCGGAAAATAGGTGTCGAGCTGACGCATGGCGTGGAAATTGGCGAGGAATGTCTTGTACCGGGTATCGGGTTCGGGAGAAGCTGATGCCTCGGCATTGTTTTCGAACAGTTGATTCGTGACCGGGTTCCACGTGAATTTGTCGCTGTTGATGGTTTGCTGGGGAATCGTCTGGTCGATGATGCGTTTCATCACCGTGTATATCATGCGTTGTTTTTCCAGCCCCCTGGCCGTGTCGGCATAGTTCGATTTCAGTTCGTCGCGCAATCCCCAATGCGAGATCAGTTTCATATCATCCGGGAAAAGCTGTTCGCCGTTATCGTTACGCAGTTTTCCCATAAAAATATTATAGCCGGAAATGTATGCGTCGGCTTCGGTAATTGTTTTCGATATGCTTTGCTGGACAGCTGCCGGCACACGCGCGGTGAAACGGTCGCCCATGCGTGCGTAAGCCCATTCTTTTCTTGACCATTTCTCCCCCAGCTCTGTCTTCTCCTGCAACGAATAGAACGGGAAGTTCAGCGCCGTAAGAAAAGCAATTTTATTGGCATACAGGTCGTCGTTCAGGTGTGCTGTTACATCGTAGCTTCCAAACATCATGTCCACGGGGGTGATTTCTTCACCTTCCAATTGCAACGGCTCTTTCAACAGGACATCCATTTTGTGGAAGTATCCGTCGAACACTTCAAAATTTCGTTCCAACGTATGAAAAAGCTGGTCGAGTCGGGCTTCATCGGCGATAAAACTCTCCTTGCAGAACTCGGCAAATTCTCCTGCCGTTCCGTCCGGTTCCCGCCAAAGGTCGGCAACCTGCCGGACACCGCGTTCAATACGGAAATAGGCCGGCTCTCCCAACGAATCCTTCAGCATTGAGATTACTTCGTTGCGCCGCGCCTCTGAAATAAAACGGCTTTCTGACATGTCATTCTCTTTTTTTGATGGGCGGGTATTACAAGAAACAAGTAATGCCAACAGTAGTGAAACGGATAATAGTGACTTCATCTTTTTCATGTTCAAACATTAACATTATGCCACAAAGGTAATTAAAAAACGCTTCATCTGCTCCCGGATGCGATTTTTTTTGTAGTTTTACGCCCGAACCCTAAAACTGAATGAATTATGCAGGAGATTAACAACTACGTGGAAACCCACAAGCAACGATTTTTAGACGAGCTCTTTGAACTGATCCGGATCCCTTCCGTCTCGTCTTTGCCTGAACACAAGCCGGATATGTACAAAGTGGCGGAAAAATGGAAAGAAATCCTGCTTGCTGCCGGTGCCGATAAGGCGGAGGTGTTTGAAACCGACGGAAATCCGGTGACATACGGTGAAAAGATCATCGACCCCCTGGCACCCACCGTAATGGTTTACGCTCATATGGACGTTATGCCGGTTGACCCCGTTGAACTCTGGAAAACCAATCCTTTTGAGCCGGTAGTGAAAGACGGCCGGATTTGGGCGCGCGGGGCCGACGACGATAAGGGCCAGGGATTTATGCACGCCAAAGCGTTTGAATACCTCGTGAAGTCGGGGAAATTGAATTGTAACGTGAAATTCCTGATTGAAGGAGAGGAGGAGGTGGGGTCGCCCAGTTTGCCCCAGTTCTGCAAGAAACACAAAAAAATGCTGCAGGCCGATGTGATTCTGGTCTCGGATACCTCGATGATAGCCCCGGATGTTCCTTCCGTTACCACCGGGTTGCGCGGACTGGCATACTGGCAGGTGGAGGTTACCGGCCCGGACAAGGATCTGCATTCGGGCCTCTTTGGCGGCGCGGTAGCCAATCCCATCAATGTGCTGGCCAAAATGATCGCACAAGTCACGGACGACAACGGACGTATTTTGATCCCAGGCTTTTACGACGATGTTGTGGAGGTTTCCCGAAAAGAACGGAACATGATGGCGAAAGCTCCGTTTTCGCTTGAGGAATACAAGAAATCGCTTGGGGTGAAGGAAGTTTCAGGTGAGAGGGGATA
>JBGZJM010000135.1:0-4462 GCA_041848845.1 Petrimonas sp.
AGTCCGTTAGCCCTGGCTCAAGCCGAGAGAAAAAAAAAACAGCGGGTTTCTTTTCCTAAAAGGAGGAAAACAGATAAATCAGATAATGAGAATATTGATTGGTAAAATTGGTAAATGATGAATACCGCCATCGTGAATATATGGGGCAAAATGGCAGGAGCCGTTGCCTGGGATGAAAAATCAGGATGGGCTTCTTTTGAATACGATCCTGATTTTAAAAGACTTGGATGGGAACTGTCTCCCTTAAAGATGCCGTTGTCCCCGGAACAACGAATTTACTCCTTCCCTGAATTACGCAAAGAAACCGGTTCTTCTTTCGATACTTTTAAAGGGTTGCCCGGATTGCTTGCGGACATGCTGCCCGACCGTTACGGGAATGAATTGATCAGTTTGTGGCTGGCGCAGCAAGGACGGCCGGAAAACAGTATGAATCCCGTAGAAATGCTTTGTTTTATAGGTAAACGGGGAATGGGAGCGTTGGAGATTGAGCCGGCCATTTTAAAACAAGATGTAAATACCTTTTCGGTGGAAATAGATAGCCTGGTGGAAATTGCGAGCAAGATGCTTTCGAAGAAAGAGGCTTTTGTAGCCAATTTAAAATCCGGGGAAGAAAAGGCCATGCGGGAAATACTGAAAATCGGAACATCTGCCGGGGGTGCACGCCCCAAAGCTGTGATTGCCTACAATGAAAAAACGGGAGAAGTCCGTTCCGGGCAAGCGCGTGCTCCCGAAGGGTTTGAACACTGGTTACTTAAACTTGACTGGGTAAGTGAAGTGCAATTGGGAGCGACCCATGGATACGGACGTGTTGAATACGCGTACTGCCTGATGGCTTTGGATTGCGGAATAGAAATGATGCCATGCCGCTTATTGGAAGAGAACGGGCGCGCCCATTTCATGACCCGGCGCTTTGACAGGGAAGGAAGCTATACAAAACATCATATACAGACTTTTTGTGCCATGAAACATTTTGATTATAACCGGGTAAACAGTTACAGTTATGAACAATTATTTCAAACCATGCGGGAGCTGAAGCTGACTTATGCCGAAGCCGAACAGATGTTCCGCCGTATGGTGTTTAATGTGATAGCCCGCAACTGTGATGACCATAGCAAGAACTTCTCTTTTATTCTTAAACAGGGAGACCGGTGGAGACTGGCCCCGGCATACGACCTCTGTCATGCTTATCGTCCCGGAAGCGAATGGGTAAGCCGTCACGCGTTGAGTGTTAACGGGAAGCGGGAAAATATTACACGGGAAGATCTGATCGTGATAGGACGTTCCATCCGCAATAAAAAGGCGGAGGAAATTATTGATCAGGTTAACGATACGGTACACAACTGGAATTATTATGCAGACAGGGCAGGTGTGGATAAAGACAAAAAAGTGTCAATTGATAAGACACTTATCTCTTTATAAGTTTTTGTCGGAAAGACTAAATAATTATAGAATTTAGAATACTCTGCACCGGACAGCTCACCCCGTCTTCTATGTCGAGCATGGCGTTGATCAGGTACACATGTTCGAACCCGTGCAGGTTATCGACAGTGATGGTCGCTTCCTTGATGATGGATTCCCGCAACAACCTCTGTCGTTTTGTCCCGTTTAACAAATACGTATCGGGCGTGAAGAACTCCCCGTTCTTTCGGAAAACCACGTTGCTGTAGGTAGTATCGGTGATGCAGCCGTTTTGCACGATCAGTACTTCATCTCCCTTCCCTCCCCGGTTATTCAGCACTTCCAGCTGCGACCTGTCGGCCCATTTAAACGAATAGTCCAACTCATCCGCCTCCACCAGCACCAGCGAACGGATCCGTTTCGGGGTGTATGCCTCAAACCGGACCGTACGGATCGTTTCCCTGTATCCTATACCGCATTTCACTTTCTTATCGCGAAGCGGTCCGGGGAGTAACGATTCGAGGCAGGGCAACACCGGGGCGGCAAAACCGAAACGGGTTGCCGTATGCCGCATCCGCTCAACGTGAGCCTCCAGGTTCACAGCGGAGCCGTTCCTTATGCAAATGGTTTCGAGAAACATCTTCATTTCAGGTAAAGGGCAAATAAATTTTCCGGACAGCTTCCGCATACTCTTTTTCACATTCGCTGTTGACCGTAATGCCACCTCCGCTCCGGAAATAAAAGCCGCCCTCCGTCTGTTCGATATACCGGATCAGCACGCACGAGTCGAGGCCCGTTCCGTCGAAATACCCGGCCACTCCGGTGTAAAAGCCGCGCGGCTCCTGTTCCGCTTCACGGATAATGGCGACCGTTGCCTCCTTGGGTGCACCGGAAACCGATCCCGCAGGCAACAGTTCAAAAAAAAGCGTCCCCAGGTTTTCAAGATAATCGCCGGGCAGTGTCCCTTCAATTTCGGAACTGACCTGCAAGATAGCACCTTCGTTGGTCTCCACCCTGTCGATGTAGCGAAAACGGTTCACTTTCACCCGGGTGGCTATCCGGCTAATGTCGTTGCGGATCAGGTCGACTATGGTACAATGCTCTGCTTTCTCCTTGTAATCATCCAGGATCGTTTCTTCCGCATTTTCCACCGAAGCGTCAATGGTCCCTTTCATGGGATGGGAAAATATTTTTCCCTTTCCGATCCGCACAAACCGTTCGGGAGAGAAGCATACAAACCTGCCGGGAACGTATAACCGGTATTTCGCCCGGCTGCGCAGGAATATCTCCTTTAGCGACAATCCGGTCTCAACCGGCGTTTTTATCGTCAGGTTCGTCAGGAAGGAGTTCCCGTAGCGCAGTCCCTCCATCACGTGCGAAAACCTACGCGCATACCGGCGGTAATCTTCGGGAAAGGATACAAAAGCAAAAGGATTCCCTTCCGTTGTCTCCGTAACGTTTCCCGTCCCGTCCATATCGAAAAGGATTTCCGATTGTTGAAGAGGGTTTGGTATAAAAAAACCTTCTTTCAACTCAAAATCGAGGCCAAACAAGAAAGGCGTTTTTGTCCGCCCCGCTTCGTTCATGCTTCGTTTTATAGTGTCGCACGAGGTAATCATCCTGCAAAATTAACCGAATTCGATCTTTTTCCGTTATTTTTGCATACGAAATAAGAAAATTGCATGAAAACGAATAAAAAAGAGTTACGCATCGTTTTTATGGGCACACCCGCCTTCGCCGTGGAATCGTTGCGGACACTGGTCGAAAACGGCTACAACGTGGTTGGCGTCATCACCGCGCCCGACAAACCCGCGGGGAGAGGTTACAAGTTTCAACCTCCGGCGGTGAAAGAGTATGCCCTGTCGGCAGGATTGCCTGTCCTTCAACCCGAAAACCTGAAGAACGATATTTTTCTGAGCGAGCTGAAGCGCCTGCAAGCGGACATCCAGGTGGTTGTGGCCTTCCGGATGCTGCCCGAGGTTGTCTGGAGCATGCCGCCCATGGGGACGTTTAACCTGCATGCGTCGTTGCTGCCCCAGTACCGTGGAGCGGCTCCCATCAACTGGGCCCTTATCAACGGAGAGAAGGAGACGGGCGTCACCACCTTCTTTCTCAAACACGAGATAGATACCGGAGAGATTATTTTCCAGGAAAAGGTGCCGATCGGGGAGAACGACAATGCCGAAACCCTGCACGAGCGCCTGATGATGCTGGGTGCCCGGCTGGTGGTAAAGACCATCGATGCCGTGATAAGCGGAACCGTCCAATCCCTGCCGCAAAGTGAATTGATAAAAGAAGAAAAGGAATTAAGGCCGGCCCCTAAAATCCACAAAGAGACCTGCCGGATCAACTGGGACAGGCCCGTACAGGAGATCCGCAACTTCGTCCGCGGGCTGTCGCCCTACCCGGCCGCCTGGACCGAATTCGAAGTGGGTGGCGAGAAAATGAATTTCAGGATATTCACCACAAAAGCGAGTCCGGAAACACATCAACTGCGGCCGGGAGAGATTGTTACAGACAACAAAACCACCCTGCGGGTTGCCGCGCGGGATGGTTTTATCGATATCCTTGACATTCAGTTATCGGGAAAGAGACGGATGAAAACCGGTGACTTCCTCAACGGATTTTCGTTTTAACCCCGCAAGCTGCCTACCACTTGTAATTCAGCCCGAAGCTGAGCAGCTGGGTGATCTGCAAATGGTTGAACTTCGGGTCGGGCGGAACACTATCGTCGAACCGCAGGTTCATGAAAAACCGGGTGGAAAAGGCATTGGTCAGGGCCATGTTCAACGTATTCTCGAACTCCGCCTCCACCTTGTCGTAGCTGGTGAAATACTTCAGCCTCGAATTCCACGAGATGTACCGGTTGAAGTCATAGATCAGGTTGGCCGTCACCGTGGAACCCAGGTCCATGGTGTGTTTCTTTCCTTCCTCAATCCCGTAGCGGGTCACGCTCACCTTCTCGTTTCCGATATACCTGAAGTTAAAACTTAAGGGAGCCAAATGCAGGTCGAGCCGCACCCTGCGGTGCCTTACCTTTTCGGAACGGTTGTCGAGATTATAC
>JBGZJM010000136.1:0-5652 GCA_041848845.1 Petrimonas sp.
CACTTTTTCCATAAACTCGCGGTGAAAAGCGAGAGTACCGTGAACACTTCAAGCCGGCCTACAATCATCAGGAAAGACAGGAAGTACTTGGCAAAACCGGTGGCGGTTGAAAAGTTTCCCGACGGGCCGAAATCGCCTAACCCAAAGCCATAACTGCTCATGCTCGAAACTGCTGCCCCGATGGATTCGTCGAACGACATTCCGGTAAAACTCAGTACGATGGCGCCCAGCCCGGTGATGGTCAGGTAAAGAAAAACGAAAGCAAGCACCTTTTCAACTACCGCATTGGAATACACCTGCCCGTTGATCTTGACCATATACAAGGCTTGCGGATGGACCTGGCGACGAAATACTACCTTGGTGTTTTTTACCAGAATGATTAACCGGGATATCTTCATTCCACCCGATGTTGAACCCTCGCTTCCGCAAAACAGCACCATGGCCAGGAAAAGGAACCAGTAAAATTGTCCCCAACGCAGGAAGTCCGTGGTGGCATATCCGGTAGTGGTGATTGCCGCCACAACCTGAAAAAGAACGGTGCGGACAGTGTCTTCCACCGATCCCGACACCTTGCCTTCGGCATACAAGGCCAGGGTAATGATAAACGTAAAGCCGAGAATCATAAAAGAGTACCACAAAAATTCCTCGTCCTTGAAAATCCGGCCCGAGAAATGCCGGAACAGGTTGAACAGCAACAAAAAACGGATTCCGCCCGAGAACATCAGGAAGATAATCACGTATTCCGTATAGGCGGAGTTGAAATGTGCCATGCTGGCTTGTTTGGTGGAGAATCCGCCGGTGGAGATGCTGGTGAAAGCATGGCAGGCCGCATCAAAAGCATCCATGGGACCGGCCCAGAGCAGGAGGAACCCGACTGCTGTTAAACCCAGGTAGGTGACGGACATGTTCCGGGTAATGTCGCTGACACGCAGGCGGAGTTGTTCCTTGGAGATGCCGGTTGCCTCGGCGTTGTAAAGATGGGAGGAGCTGCCCCCGAAGAGGGGCAAAAAAGACATCACAAAAATGATGATTCCGATGCCTCCAATCCATTGGGTAAAACTTCGCCAAAAATGCAGCGATCTGGGGAAGGCTTCTATGTTGATCAGGGTAGAGCTTCCGGTGGTGGTAAACCCGCAAACGCTTTCAAAGAAAGCATCCGTAAAAGAAGGGATAGCTCCGCCGATCAGAAAAGGCAGCGTACCGTAAAGGGCCATCATCACCCATACCAGTGTGACGGTAAGGTAAACTTCCCGTTGGGAGATGCGTTTCTCTTTACGCCTCTTTCTTCCGATTAAAAATAAAACAAGCCCTGAAACGAACGTTATTAACGATGACCGGTAAAGGCTGTAAACGGAAGGTTCCTGATAAACTTCGCCAACAAATGCGGAAATAAGCATAAATGATGATTCGATCATCAAAATAAGTCCTATGCTGCTAAATACGAATTGATGGTTGAAGTTCCGCATAATCAATTGAAGAAACTCTCAATGCTTTTCAACGATGTATTCATGAAAAACACCATTACCTGGTCGTACGGCTCAATGAGGGTATCACCGTCGATAAGCATGGGTTCCCCGTTTCGGATGAGTGCTCCCAGAGTCATGTCGGAGGGTAAGTTCAGGTTTTTGATCAGTTTTTTGGTGACTTTCGAGTTGGGTTTCGCGACAACTTCCCCTACGTTTGCATTTGAGAACGTGAGGCATTTGATGTTTGAAGCGTCCGCCTTGAGAAGAAGTTCGTATATTTTGCTGGCAGCCAGCAGTTTTTTGTTGATTACCGTACCGATATCGAAACGTTCGGCCATGGGGATGTAATCTATGTTTTCCACCTCGGCGATGGTTTTTTTGACCCCGTATTGCTTGGCCATCATACAGCCCAGTATGTTGGCTTCGGAATTTCCGGTAAGCGCGACAAACGCGTCCATTTCGGAGATTCCTTCGCTGAGCAACAACTCCGCGTCGCGCGCATCGCCCAGAAATATGGTGACGTTCGAAGGAGAAATCTCCACGAGTTTTTCCGCCCTTTCCCGGTTTTGTTCGATAATCTTTATGTTTATGTTTGACGGCAGGTATTGCACGGCCCGCATGGTAATCCGGCTACCGCCCATAAACATGACGTTTTTGGTTTCGAACGATGTCTTACCCATGATCGCCGGCATTTCATCCAGGTTTTTTCTCAACGTGGTGAAATAGAGAATATCGTTGGGTAAGATCTGATCGCTTCCTTTCGGGATCAGCGTTTGGGTGCCGCGTTTTATAGCGACGATATGAAACTTTTTGCCGACGTTTGGGATTTCGCGCAGGTACCAGTTGACAATGGGCGCATTGGCCCTTATTTTGGCTGCGGTAAGTATTATGGATCCGTTTGATAGCTCCCACCAGACCCTGGTCCAGGGAGTTTTGAGCGAAGAAACGATTTCACGCGCGGCCATCATTTCGGGATAGATCATGGAATGAATGCCGAGTTTATCGAAAAACTCCACGTTCTTGGGCAGCAGGTACTCGTAATTATCAATTCTCGCCAGCGTTTTCTTGACGCCCAGATTGGCCGCAAGCATGCAGGCGTTAATATTTTTGGACTCTTCCGGGGTAACACCGATAAAAAGGTCCGAATCGGCAACGCCGGCTTCAGTGAGGTCTTTCAACGATGTGCAGTTTCCGATGAAAGTCAATAACTCAGCGTTGTCGCGAACAGCCATCAGCCGTTCTTTACTGCTGTCCATCAATGTGATATCGTGATTTTCCTGCCCGAGCAGTTTGGCAAGATGGGTGCCTACTTCTCCTGCTCCGGCTATTAATATTTTCATCCGTTTCTAGTTTCTCAGGTTATTTTGTCCCTGAATGGCGACAAGGGCCTGTTCCTGTTTTATCAATTCGTTTACCGCTATAATTTTTTGTAAAATACCCTCTTCATCAATTTCTGTTATCTTTTGCAACTCTGTTATTGAGCCGTGAGTGATAAACTCATCTTCTATGCCGACCCTGAAAATCCGGTTGTGGATAAAACCGTTATCAGCCAGAAATTCGATTACGGCACTTCCCATTCCGCCTTTTATTGCACCGTTTTCCAGCGTGATGATGTACTTGAACTTTCCGGCAACCTTGCTCAACATTTCCTGATCGATCGGTTTCAGGAAAAGCATGTCGTAGTGTGCCACGCTAATGCCCATCTCTTCTGCCCGTGCAATGGCTTTTACGGCATTGTTGCCTATGGCTCCCAGGGAAAGCAGGGCCATGTCTTTGCCCTTTTTCAGCCTTTTCCCTTTTCCTATCGGGATGAGCTGCGGTGGGTTGCGCCAGTCCACCATTACCCCCTGCCCACGCGGGTACCTGATCACAAACGGACCATCATTGCCGTAAACGGCTGTGTACATCAGGTTGCGGAGATCGTGTTCATTGAAAGGAGCCGAAATGACCAGGTTGGGAATGGGCCGGAGATAGGCCAGGTCAAATACCCCGTGGTGCGTTGGCCCGTCTTCACCCACCAGTCCGGCCCTGTCGAGACACAGGATGACTTTGAGCTTTTGCAGTGCCACGTCGTGAATAACCTGGTCATAAGCCCGTTGCATAAACGATGAGTAGATATTGCAAAACGGGATGAAACCCTCTTTTGCCAATCCGGCGGAGAAGGTAACCGCATGCGCCTCGGCAATTCCCACGTCAAACGCCCTGTCCGGGAATTTCTGCATCATGTAGGTCATGGAGCAGCCTGTGGGCATGGCGGGTGTAATCCCGACTATTTTCCGGTTTTCTTCGGCAAGTTCCACCAGTGTATGGCCGAAAACATCCTGGTAGAGTTGCGGTTGATCTATTCTGTTCCTTATAATCCGTTCTCCTGTTTCTTTATCGAACAGTCCGGGAGCGTGCCAGACGGTAGCGGCTTTTTCTGCGGGTTTGAACCCTTTTCCCTTGACGGTTTTGATGTGAAGCAGTTTAGGGCCCTTCATGTCCCTGATGTTATGCAAAACCCGGATAAGTTGCGGCAGGTCGTGTCCGTCAACCGGGCCGAAGTACCGGATGTTGAACCCTTCGAACATGTTTTGCTGTTGGGTAATAAGGGATTTTATGCTGTTGTTGAAGCGAAGCACAATGTTTTTCTTTTCTTCGGAAATAAGGTTTTTGCTTTTGAAGGACTGGTAGACCCTGTTACGCATTTTGTTGTACTTGGACGACGTGGTCATTTTAACCAGGTAATCCTGAATCCCCCCCACATTACTGTCGATGGACATGTCGTTGTCGTTGAGTATGATGAGCAGGTTGTTCGGTTGTGAGCAGGCATTGTTTAATCCTTCGTATGCGAGACCGCCGGTCATGGCCCCGTCTCCGATAATGGCCACCACATGCCGGTCTTCTTCACCGTTAAGCGACGCGGCGACAGCCATCCCCAACGCGGCGGAAATGGAAGTGGACGCGTGTCCGGCAACAAAAGTATCGTATTGGCTTTCCTGCGGATTGGTGAATCCGGAAAGTCCGCCCAGTTTGCGGTTTGTGTGGAAAACATCGCGCCGTCCCGTAAGTATCTTGTGTCCGTAAGCCTGATGGCCAACATCCCAAACCAGCTTGTCGTAGGGAGTGTTGTATAAATAGTGAAGCGCGACGGTGAGTTCAACAGTACCTAAACTCGATGCAAAATGTCCGGGATTGAGAGAAAGCTGTTCAATAATGAACTCCCTCAAATCTTTACAGACCTCCTTGAGTTGTTCTACATTGAACGTTTTGAGATCGGCCGGGCTGTTTATGTCTTGTAAATATGTCATTCCTTTTGTTTTCTCCCCGTTTCTGATAAACGGTATTAGTTCGCCATTTCGGAGAAAAACTTGATTCGAACCAAACGGATTTCCGTTTCGGAATAATCGGAAAGTTCGTCCATGGCCTTGTCCAGGTTATCGGTTTCGGCTTCCCGGAAATATTCGTAGATTTCTTTAACGGTATCCGTATCCATCACTTCTTCGAGGAAGTAGTTGATGTTTATTTTTGTACCCGAGTAGACAATGGCCTCGACTTCCGAAAGCATTTCGTTGAAATCGATTCCTTTGGATTCGGCCAGGTCGTCCAGGGCCACTTTCCTGTCGATGGCCTGTACGATGGAAACCTTGAGTTTTGATTTGTTGGCTACGGTCTTCACCCGCAAATCTTCGGGACGGATAATCTCGTTTTCCTCTACATGTTTCTTGATGAGTTCGATAAATTCCTGACCATAGCGTTTGGCCTTGCCGGCCCCCACACCCGGGATATTTTGCAGCTCTTCCAGCGTGATGGGGTAAGAAGTGGCCATCGCTTCCAGGGAGGCGGGCTGGAAAATAACATACGGCGGGACGTTGAGCTTTTTGGATATTTTCTTTCTTAAGTCCTTCATCATCGAGAACAGGGCCGGATCGGCAGCCCCTGAATTTCCTCCTCCTCCTGATGCGATTACGCCTTCTTCGGATTCGAGTTCCTCGATATCGGCTTCATCATCTTCTTCTTCCTTCGTGATTTTGAAGGAAACGGGTTTTTTCAGGAACTCTTTTCCTTTCTTTGTGATTTTAAGAATTCCGTAATTCTCGATGTCCTTTTTTAAATAATTGTCAAGCAATGCCTGACGGATAACCGTTTCCCAAGTGCTCTCCTCTTCATCCGATCCCGATCCGAACTCTTCCAACTCGTTGTGTTC
>JBGZJM010000137.1:0-4594 GCA_041848845.1 Petrimonas sp.
TCAACCTTAGTGGCCGTGATAAGCGTTCCGCTTAAGATGTTGAATTTTTTCCGGTATAACTCCAAAAAACGCAAGGCGATGTATTGCAGCCGTTCTTCCCTCTTATTTTTGAGCAACAGATCGATAAACTGTTCCAACGGTTTAGAGATACTTTCCCCTGAGGCGGTATGAATCAGTTTTCTTTTTTCCGGCAGGCTTATGGCTGGATTTGCCAAGGCTTCCCGGAAGTTGTTCACCTCCGAATACATGCGCAGCAGTGTTTTTACTTCTGAATACACCCTTTCCTGCAGGTTTTGTTCTACGGCAAAATCCAGTAAAGCGGTGGCGTACCGGGTGGAAATAAGTCCTGTGTTCATTAAGGTAAGAATTACGATTTTGAAATAATTACTTCGTCCATCAGCCGGTTTATCATTTTCGATTGTTCCTCCTCTGAGTTCAGTTTCTCCCGAAGTATCTTTTCGGCCACACTTACGGAGAGTGATGCAAGCTCGCTACGGATGGCCCGTACGGCGCCTTCTTTCTCAATTTCTATTTGTTTTTGGGCATCCGTGATGATTTTATCGGCTTCTATACGGGCGCGTTCTTTTGCATCTTCGAGCATCCGGTCGCGCGATTGTGCCGCAGCCTCCAGTATTTTTGTCTGTTCCAGGCGGGTTTGTGCCAGGATTGCCCGACTGTTCTCTTTCACCTTTTCCAGCTCTTCATGCGCCTGTTTGGCAGCCAACAACGCGTTGTCGATATACTCTTTCCGTTTGTTCACCATCTGTAGGATTACGGGAAATCCGTATTTCATCAGGACGAATGCAACCATTCCAAACGAGAGCGACATCCAGAACACAAGTCCCGGTTCGGGGGTCAATAGGGACATACCGGTGCTATTTTATCAGGATAAACCCGCAGACTACGACGGCAAACAGGGCCACTCCCTCTATAAGGGCGGCCGAAATAATCATGTTCATGCGGATATCCCCTGCCGCTTCCGGTTGTCTGGCAATTCCTTCCATGGCGGATGTGCCGATTTTCCCGATTCCCCAGCCGGCGGCCAGAACAGCGATGCCGACACCTAAGGCTGCACCAAAAACATCCAGGCCCGAGCCTGCAGCTTGTAATAAAATTGAAAGTAGTTCCATAGTTTTTTTAATGAGTTTATTTATTGATTGTCTTGTATTTTGTTTCCACAAGTTCTTTTTCTTTCGGATGCGATTCTACGCGTGCCATCCCGATAAAGACGGCAGACAGCATCGTGAACACATATGCCTGTATAAAGGCCACCAACAACTCCACCAGCAGGATAAACACAGTGAAGATAACCGATAATGCCGTCATGGATGCGTTTATGGTTGTACCCATGCTTGCCGTTACAAAAACAATGGCCGTCAACCCCATCACGGTGGAGTGTCCGCCGGTAATGTTGGCAAAAAGACGGATCATTAGCGCGAAAGGCTTGGTAAAAACCCCAACCAGTTCGATAACGGGCATCAACGGGACCGGAACTTTCAGCCATTTAGGTACATCGGGCCAGAAAATTTCCCGGTAATATTCTTTTGTTCCGGTAAGGTTGACAACAAGCAGGGTCGAAATGGCCAGAACCATCGTTACGGCTATGTTTCCGGTAACGTTTGCTCCACCCGGAAAAACAGGGACAATCCCCAGGAGGTTGTTCAGAAAAATAAAGAAAAACACCGTCAGCAGAAATGGAGCGTACCGGGCGTGGTCTTTACCGACGGCAGGTTTTATAACATCATCGTGGATGGACATAATAAGCATCTCCGTCAAACCGATAAACCCTTTTTTCCCTTCCATTGGACTGCGTTTCAATGACCGGGCAAGGCTCATTACGAGAATAATCAGCAAAATGGATGAAAAGATAAGCGATGCAGCATTCTTGGTCAGCGAAAGGTCTAACGGCCTTATCTCGGCTCCGGAAGGGTCTCTTTCAACAATTTTCCCTTTGTATTTTCCTTCGTGGGTAACGTAGAATCCGTTAAATGAATTTTCATCATTATGTAATTTCGACGAAAGGAACAGGTGCCATCCGCTTGTTTTGCTGTGAAGTATGACCGGAAGCGGAACGGCGATGTGTCCGTTATCCCAGCCGGCAATTTTCCATTCGTATGTGTCTGCCAAGTGTTCAAGAATCATTTCTTTCACATTCCATTCTTCGGCTTGTGGCCCCGGATTAGACTCCGGTACAGCCGAAAGGGGTAGGGCCATTAAAAACAGTCCGCACACCCACATCCCTATGTGAAACGAGTACTTCATCAATCTTCCAGGCGTTTCTTTTCAACCGGATTATTTTTCTTTTGTTCTTCTTTCAGATACATTTCTATTTTCATGTAGATATAGGTTTCTATTCCGAGATAGATCAGGTAAAAAACAATAAAAATAATGGCGAAACTGCGTATCTGCTCTTTGTGCAGAAACCAGTAAAAAGTGATGATTATCAAGCCAATAAATACTTTTATCACCCGCAAGAGCATGTACATATTCACCATTTCCTTGGGATTGTCTTTAGGCATTTTCATCATAATGAAAATAAATGCCAATCCGGTTATGTAGAAGAAAAGCGGAAGTACAAAGTACGCGTCAATCAATGTGTCGGGGAAAAATATTTTTAAAATATACCATACTCCGAATCCTGCAGCAAACAACATAATCGTGTGAACGATGAGAAAATGTCTGACTAATCTTTTCATAATTCTTTGATAATTGATTCCAAACAAACCGTTACCTTATTATTGTTCTTTTCCACAAAACCATCTTCGATAAGCAATTCGATCCGTTCGTTCTGGTGGGTCACAAACGAAAGTCTTCCTTTCACCAGCGATGAGATAATGGATGCATGATTTTCCAGTATCTGAAACGAACCCGATGCGCCGGGGAGGGTGACGGAGACGACACTGCCGGTGAAAATCATTTTTTCGGGAGAGATAATTTCTAATTGCATGATCGAAGAATGTAAATTACTCTTACAGCCGGGATTGGTCCATTAATTTTTTCCCCTTTTCGATGGCTTCATCGATGGTTCCCACATTCAGAAAGGCCATTTCAGGATACGAGTCGAGTTCGCCGTTGAGAATCATGGTAAATCCCCGGATAGTCTCATCAATGGGAACCATCACTCCGGGTTGTCCCGTGTATTGTGCCGCCATGAAGAAAGGCTGGGAGAGGAAACGCTGCACTTTCCGGGCACGGTTTACGGTAATCCGGTCTTCATCCGAAAGTTCTTCCATCCCCAGGATGGAGATAATGTCCTGAAGTTCCTTGTACCGTTGCAGAAGTTGTTTCACGCGCATGGCCGTGTTGTAGTGATCCTCTCCCACGATAAGCGGATCCAGGATGCGCGAAGATGACTCCAGAGGATCAACAGCCGGATAGATGCCGAGCGACGAAATCTTGCGGCTCAGCACGGTGGTGGCATCCAGGTATGAGAAGGTGGTTGCCGGAGCCGGATCGGTAAGGTCATCCGCAGGAACGTACACAGCCTGTACCGACGTGATGGAGCCCTGTTTGGTAGATGTGATGCGTTCTTGCAGCAGGCCCATTTCGGTAGCCAGCGTAGGTTGATAGCCTACTGCCGAAGGCATTCGTCCGAGCAGGGCTGAAACTTCAGAGCCGGCCTGCACAAACCGGAAGATATTGTCGATGAAAAGGAGGATGTCGTTTCCTTCTCCCGATTGGTCACGGAACGATTCGGCAATACTGAGTCCCGACAGCGCTACCGATGCCCGGGCACCGGGGGGCTCGTTCATCTGTCCGAAAACCAATGTGGCTTGTGACTTGCTAAGCTCGTTGTAATCTACTTTGCTCAAATCCCAATTCCCTTCATCCATGCTTTTTTTAAACGCTTCGCCGTAACGGATCACCCCCGAATCGATCATTTCGCGCAAGAGATCATTCCCTTCACGCGTGCGTTCTCCCACTCCGGCAAAAACGGAATATCCGCTGTAACCTTTGGCAATGTTGTTGATCAACTCCATGATCAGCACGGTTTTGCCAACACCGGCTCCGCCGAAAAGTCCTATCTTCCCGCCTTTCTGATAGGGTTGAAGCAGGTCGATTACCTTTATTCCTGTGGCGAGGATTTCCTGATTGGTAGTCAGGTCTTCGAACCTGGGCGAGGGACGGTGAATGGGGTAAGCCCCGGAGTGATCGAGCGGTTTCAATTCATCGATGGTCTCGCCTGTCACGTTCATCAGACGTCCTTTTACCTGCTCTCCTACGGGCATGCTGATCGGTTGTCCCAATGCTTTCACTTCCGTCCCGCGTCGTAATCCGTCTGTGGTATCCATGGCCACGGTACGGACCGTAAACTCGCCAATGTGTTGTTGTACTTCAAGTATTAATCTCTGTCCGTTGTCTCTGGTGACGAAAAGTGCGTCTTGAAGTGCGGGGAGCTGCAACTCTTTTGATTTCTTCAGATCGAAGTACACGTCAACTACTGGTCCGATAATTTGCGATATATATCCAATAAGATGAATCATAATGTGTAAATAAAGGGGGAAAACCTAATTCTGCAAATATACGAAATATATCCGACAAAATCTTTTTTTAATTCACGACAACAATAATTGTCTTCCGTCCCGCACGATAA
>JBGZJM010000138.1:0-4025 GCA_041848845.1 Petrimonas sp.
CAGGCCTGGATTCTGGACGGAATGACCTGGGCTGCGAATAACGGGTGTCGAGTGTTGTCCATGTCGCTGGGTTCTAAAGTCCTTCCGGGACAAAGTTATGACATCGCCTATGAAAGAGCTGCCCAGTTTGCTCTTTCGAAAGGGACACTTATTGTGGCGGCAGCAGGGAATGACAGCAGACGATCTGAAAACCAATTCAGTCCGGTGAGCAGTCCGGCCGACTGCCCTTCCATCCTGGCTGTAGGTGCAGTAGACTCGACTTTGCAGGTAGCCGATTTCTCCAACCGGGCACTTAATGAGAGCGGGTTGGTGGATCTGGCGGCACCCGGAGTCGGGATCTGTTCTTCCTGGCCCATGCCCGCGAGATACCGTACCCTTTCCGGGACTAGCATGGCTACACCGCATGTGGCGGGAGTGGTCGCCCTGCTGTGCGAAAAGTTTCCCGATGCCACCCCCGCGGTGATCGGACAAGAGCTGATCCGGACAGCAGGCCGTTTGTCGTCTCCCGCCGAAGATATAGGTGCAGGAATTTCTTTGGCACCATGAAGCAGATTATTATCACCATATCCGCTTACTACCTCGACCGGTTAGACGTTGTGGCGGAAAACCTGCGGGAAGAAGGGGTGACGATTACCCGGCTCTACGAGTTCGGAGTGATCATCGGGTACGCCGAAGAAGAAATTATCGAAAAAATCCGTCATCACAAAGAGATTGCCTCTTTGACGGACGAAAAGGATGTTGTTATCCCTCCACCGGAGGAGGAGATTCAATAAGGCTATGCAACCAGTGTCACAAACCACTGCTGAGGTTTTGTCACAAAAATCTTTCAGAATCTTTCATATATTAAATTTCATTGCGTAAATTTGTGCAATTATTTAGGTTATACTTAAAAATCCTGCACAATGTCAACTAAATTACGCGAAGACGCGCTCAGGTATCACGCCGGGGGGCGTCCCGGAAAAATTGAGGTGATTCCTACCAAACCCTACAGTTCCCAACACGACTTATCGCTGGCCTATTCGCCCGGTGTGGCCGAACCGTGCCTCGAAATAGAAAAGGACGAGCAAAAAGCTTACGAATATACTTCCAAAGGGAACCTGGTGGCGGTTATCTCTAACGGCACGGCCGTGCTGGGCTTGGGTGATATCGGTGCTGTTTCGGGAAAACCGGTGATGGAAGGCAAAGGGTTGCTCTTCAAGATCTTTGCCGGAATAGATGTTTTCGACATCGAGATCAACGAAAAGGATCCGGAAAAATTCATTGAAGTGGTCAAAGCCATTTCTCCCACTTTTGGGGGAATCAACCTGGAAGATATCAAAGCGCCCGAATGTTTTGAGATTGAAGAACGGTTAAAGGCCGAACTGGATATTCCCATCATGCACGACGATCAACACGGGACAGCCATTATTTCCGCTGCCGGACTGATTAATGCGCTGGAACTGACGGGAAAGAAGATCGAAGAGGTGAGGATCGTGGTGAATGGCGCGGGTGCGGCGGCCAATTCCTGCACAAAACTCTACATGGCGTTGGGCGCCAAATTGGAAAATATCGTGATGCTCGATTCCCGGGGAGTAATATCGAAAAACCGGACCGATTTGAACGAACGGAAAAAACCGTTTGCCACCGAACGGAATATCTCGACCCTGGCGGAAGCCGTTGCCGGAGCGGATGTCTTTCTCGGACTTTCGGTGGCCGACGTGCTGACCGTTGAAATGGTGCGATCGATGAATGAAAATCCGATTGTTTTCGCGTTGGCGAACCCTAATCCGGAAATATCGTACGAGTTGGCTGTCGCTGCCCGGAAAGACATTATTTTTCCTACCGGACGTTCCGATCATCCCAACCAGATAAATAATGTGCTGGGATTTCCCTATATTTTCCGCGGCGCCTTGGATGTCCGCGCTACCTGCATCAACGAAGCGATGAAGGTTGCCGCTGTCCGTGCCATTGCCGATCTGGCCAAAAAGGCGGTTCCCGACGTGGTGAATGCCGCTTACAACCTGAAACGGTTGAGTTTCGGCCGCGATTATATCATTCCAAAACCGCTCGACAACCGGTTGCTGACTGCCGTAGCACCGGCAGTAGCCAAAGCGGCGATAGCCTCGGGAGTTGCCCGGAAAACCATAGCCGACTGGGAAGAGTACAGCGAAATCCTTCGTGAACGGATGGGGCTGGACAATAAAATGTTGCGCCGTTTCTACGATATGGCAAAACAAACCCCGAAACGGGTGGTTTTTTCGGAGTCCAACCACCTGAATATGCTCAAGGCTGCGGAAACGTGTGTTAACGAGGGTATCTGTTATCCGGTTTTGCTGGGTAACGAAGAAAAAATAGCCAACGTTGCCGCCGAAAATCAGATCAGCCTGGAGGGAGTGGAGATTGTTAATCTCCGCCACGACAGGGAAGAGCCCAGGCGGTTGCATTACGCAAAATTGCTTTCGGAAAAACGCAACCGCGAGGGATATACGTTTCAGGAAGCTGCCGAGCAGATGTTCAACCGCGACTCCTTCGGAATGATGATGGTGGAGTCGGGCGACGCCGATGCTCTTATTACCGGCGTTTTCGGGAAATATCTCGACACCATAAATCTCGCCAAAGACATCATTGGCATCCGTGAAGGCCTTAACCACATAGGAGCCATGCATATTGTCAACTCGAAGAGGGGCGTGCTCTTTCTCGCCGATACGCTTTTCAACCGTCATCCCAGCTCCGATGTCCTGATCGATATTGCCCGTTTGGCAAACTCCACGGTAAAACTTTTCGCCCACGATCCGGTGATTGCCATGCTCTCCTATTCCAATTTCGGGGACGACAAGGTGGGAAGCCCGGCCAGTGTCCACAAAGTGGTGGAAACGTTGCACCGGGATTATCCGGATATGGTGGTGGATGGCGAAATGCAGGTGAACGTGGCGTTGAACAAAGGCTTCAGGGATGAGAAATTTCCCTTCACCAAACTGAAAGGAAAGAATGTGAATACGTTGATATTCCCTAACCTGAGTTCGGCAAACACGGCATATAAGCTACTTCTCGAAAGCGGGGTCGGCGACATTATCGGCCCGATCCAGATGGGATTGAACAAGCCGGTCCATATTTTAGACGTCGGCATGTCGGTTCGCGATATTGTGAACATGACGGTTATCGCTGTTATTGATGCCATTGTAGAGGAGAATATTTCCGTCAATAAGCTGAAAAGGGTGGAGTAGAGACGCTTGCCGTTGCCGGACGATTACTCAAAAAATGAAAAATGCACATTCCCGTATTTTCTCTCCGATACAAAATGAGGATGAGCGGAAAAGTTTTGTTTTCGGGAATGTTCCAGAATAAAGACCCCCTCGGGTTTCAGGAGTTCTCTTTCGAAAATAAGGTCGGGAATCGTGTCTATGGATTGTAAATCGTAGGGTGGATCCGCAAAGATAAGGTCGAACTTCTGTTTTACCGATTGGAGGTATTTGAACACATCGGCTTTTACCGGAAATAACTCTTTTGCTCCCAGTAACTCCTGCGCTTTGCAAATAAAGTTGTAGTGGTTTTGATTCGCCTCAACGTTTACTACAAACGGACATCCGCGCGATACAAATTCCAGGGCTACGCTTCCTGTTCCTGAAAACAAATCCAGAACTGTAGTTTCTTCCCAGTCTACGCGGTTATTAAGTACATTAAACAGGCTTTCACGGGCAAAATCGGTCGTGGGCCTTGCTTTGAGGTTTGCCGGAACCGGGATCCGCCTCGATTTATATTTTCCGCTGATGATACGCATATTAACGGACGTTCATATCCAAAAGGATATCGGTTGGAACATAACTGTAATTAGCGGGGGTGCCTAATTTGAGCTCTTCCACGTTTTTAATGAGTTGTTTCAACGTGTCAATGCTTTCTTTGTTGCCGGGTAAATTTCCCGAAACGACCAACAGATCGGAATTTTGATCCAGGGATTGTTTTTCCCAGACATTCGCAATGTTGAACAGCGCATCGTATTTGTCCTTATCCGGATAGGTGTTGGCAGACAGTAAGGTTGATCCAGAGAA
>JBGZJM010000139.1:0-8941 GCA_041848845.1 Petrimonas sp.
AAGAGTAAAGATGCCACCATCTATTCTCAAGTATGGGAGGGTGTAAAGAGCGCCGGAGCCGATTACTTGGTAGGGAAAGTTTTCGAGATGGGCGTCGGTGTGGTGACGAAAGGATGTTCGGCCGTTTTCGGGACGGAAAGCCGCCTCTTCAAACCTCTGTTCGCAAGCCCGCAGCAACGTTCCAAGGAGCTGGCGGACATGATGCGTACCAACCGGAGCCGCCTGGAGGCCGAGGATGCGGTGAAAGCGTTCAAGAACCTCGACAACCAACGGCGTATCCTGCAGTTGGACGAGGTGGCCAATGCCGCTAAAATCAGCGAGGTGAAAAAAGAACTGAGCCAGCTGGCCGCGGCCATGAACGCCGATTATCATGCCAAGTGGCACTTCAAATACAAAGCCGAGCCCATGCTGCGCAACAGTTTCGACCGGCATGTACAGGAAAACTACAAGGAGATGATCCCCAAGATGACCGAATCGTTGAAAAAGCAAGGCTACGATGTGTCGAGATTCACCTTCAAGCAGTTCCGTAACGCTTCCAGTGGCGGCTCCTCAAGCATGGATTTGGATTTGGCGCCCGTGTCCGTAAGAACGGGTAAAGAACCGATAGTTTTCATTAAAAACCGTAAAATAGTTAAGGCGGACGAGTTTATGAAAGACGCGCAACAAGCCATGAACCGGGAATATTACGAGATGTTCGGGATCAGCGCCAAACACTCGGAGATGAACCTCACCACCTCGGTGCACCCCGAAGCATTCTCAACGCCGGAATTATTGAAAAAAGATGTTGACTTCTCTAAATTATCCGCCGAAGATGTCGCAAGTATCGGAAAAGTGCTTGAGGTGAAGGTAACTACGATTGATAATAACCGGTTGATGAGCAATACAACCCAGCTTCAGGCAAAATGCAGGGAAGCGAGCAAGGAGATAGACAATATGCTGCTGCCGAAACTTCGGCAGGAGTTGACGAAAACGAGATGGGGAAGCAGTAAATATTGGGAAAAAAAGGCCGATATCGACACATGGGATAATTTGCTCGGCAAACTGAAACAAATCGGGACAGGAACGAATAATCCCATGGAGATTCACCGGATTAACCGTGAGATATATCAGGCCACGGGAGACAGAGATGCCTCACAGGTGGTGAATGATTTGATACACAAATTCGGACACAAATAAACCGGTTTCCCCGGTCAGCAGGGGACGGACTGATAAAATGATGAAACAATTTATTAAAAAACAAACGATGATGAGAAAAATGATGATTCTGATGCTCTTCTGCATCGCGGGAATGTGTTTGCAGGCACAAACAGTGAACATTCACAAAAAAGACGGTTCGGTAATTAAAATCGCTTTAAAAGATTTTGATTATATCGACATTTCCGGGAACAACTCCCAAACCGCCTCTGCATCGAACAAGCAGACATCAACCGAACCCTCGGCAAAAAACGCGGCCGGTATTTACAAAACCGATTTCAACGAGATGACGATCACGCAGACGGGAAACAGGGTTACCGGAACATACAAACATTCAAACGGGCGGATAGAAGGAACGTTAAACGGAAGGACTCTCACCGGATGGTGGTACCAATCGAACGGTAAAGGGCGGTTAATTTTCGAGTTCAATGCCGATTTCTCGGCATTCACCGGTAAGTGGAGCTATAACGACGCGCAACCCTCATCGGGCTGGAACGGAACACGCATAGGGAAATGATACCTTCCGATATCAACAAACGAATCAAAAACCGGCAGCGGCACATTGCGAAAACAGCCGGACTGCTCTCCTTTTTCGCGGCGCTTGCGATATTTTTGCCGTTTCAATCGTGGAGCGGACTGCAGGGCTGTTATGCCGTCACGCTTATAGCCCTGTTCGTTTTTCTCTCGCTGCTTGTGGTGGCGTTTATATTCCGCGGCAGAGGCAAGAAAATGGATAAACTGATTTCCGGCGAGGAGCTGATCGCCGCCTGGAGATTAAACGACGAAAAAAAAGAAACCTATGTAAATCATCTGTTTTTATCCGAGAAAGAAAAAAACAGAGGGATTTTTATCCTGATAACGCTGTTTATGGTCTTATCTTTCGGACTGTTGATCCTTTTCATGAAAGAAAACAGATGGCCGATGTTTCTTTTTTTCGTCGGAATCATGTCGTTTATCGCCCTTTTTGCCTTTGGAATGCCTTATTATTACCGCTTCCGCAACGGCAGGGGCGACGGTTATGTGCTTATCGGCAGGAAATATGTTTATGTGAACGGTTTTTTCCATAATTGGGATTTCCCGCTTTCCGGGCTGGTAAAAGCGAAAGCGATACAAAAGCCGTTTTACGGATTGCTCCTGCATTATTATTACTACGACCGTACGCTGCGCCATGAGGAGGTGCTGCAAATTCCGGCAAATAAAAATATCGATATGCAAGCAATAATAGAAAAACTTAAAAATTAAAAACAATCATGGATACATTAACTCTTCTCTGGATAGCATTGCCCCTTGTTGTCGTGCTACTTTGGGCCATAAGCCTTTCCAACCGTCTGACCTACCGGCGCAACCAGGCGGAGAATGCTTTTGCGAGCGTGGATGCCTATTTGAAAAAACGGTTCGACCTGATTCCAAATTTGGTGGCGGCCATACAACGGTACATGAAACACGAGGAAAGCGTATTGACCGAAATCACCGCCCTGCGGACGGAGGCAATGAAACCCGGTTTGAGCGGTGAGGAAAAATTGGAACTCAACAACAAAATGAACCATGCCTTACGCTCCGTAAATGTGGCGATGGAAAATTATCCCGACCTGAAATCAAACACAAATATCCTCCAGTTGCAGGCATCGCTCAACGAAGTGGAAGAACAATTGTCGGCCGCGCGACGGACATACAACACGGCAGTGATGTCATACAACAACGGCGTTCAGTTGTTCCCGTCAAGCCTGATAGCGTCAATACGGGGCCTTAGGACAAAGTCCTATATCGAAACATCCGATGCTGAACGTCACAATATCGACGTAAAAGCGCTGTTCCGTTAAACCGTGAAACGGGTATGATACTCGTCTTGGAGGCATAGGACAGGGGATAACTTTTAAAATAACAGTTTCAAACCAGTATGAAAACCGAAAGCGAATTTAGAGAATTTTACCGTGTAACGCTCCGGCCGCTGCTTGTAGAAATAGACAGGTTGAGGCGCCAAATGCGTTTGAGAAACTTTTTCATCACCATTGCTTACATCGCATTTTCAGCAATGCTCTTTGCGCTGGGCTTTGTTGTGAACCGTATGGTTTACGGCGTTTGGTTTACCGAAAGCAAAGCCAACATACCCATTGTTATTGTGCTAATCGTGGCCATAATATCGTTACTGTACTACATTTCCAAGCTCCGGGCAAACAGAAGGAAATTTGTGAATCGCTATAAAGAGGGCATTATCGGAGCAATTGTCCGCTTTATCGATGACGGATTGCTTTATGAACCCGACAAACAAATGGCCCGACACGAATTTATCGCCTCCAAGCTGTTCTATCCGGAGCCCGACCGTTATGACGGAGACGATTATGTGAGCGGGAAAACCGGTGAAACACAAATCGCTTTCTCCGAGGTTCATGCCAAATACAAAACCATGACCGGAAGTGACGATGGCGGAAAATCGGAGAATTGGGAAACTCTCTTCGACGGAATATTTTTTAAAGCCGATTTCAACAAGAATTTCAAGGGCGAATATTTCGTTTTGCCCGACACGGCGGAAAAAATCTTCGGACGGACAGGCCGGCTTTTCCAAAGCACAAAAAAACGGTTCGGGGAACTTATCCGCCTCGAGGATACCGAGTTTGAGAAACAGTTTGTCGTGTATGGTTCCGATCAGGTGGAGGCACGGTATATTCTTTCGGCAAGTTTGATGAAACGATTGCTGGATTTTAAACGGCGAACCGGGAAAAAACTGAAAATATCCTTTGTGAAATCGTCGCTCTATGTGGCCATCCCTTATAAAAAATCGCTCTTCGAACCCCGGTATTATTCATCGGTAATTGATGAGGAGAAAACAACGCAATATTTTCTCGATCTGGAAATGGTCGTAAGCATTGCGGAAGACTTGAACCTTAACATGCGGATATGGAGCAAACAGTAATCCGGGGGCAATCATTTGTTTGTATGGCCCGCTTGAAAGTATCCGATGCTTCACAAAAAAAACCGGAAATTACTTTCCGGTTTTTTTGTACGCCGACTCAATGCAGGCCTGTTTTACGCTTTTCCCGCGCTGCCCAGCACCTTCTCGGTTTTGTGCATATACAGTTTTTTCAGCTCTTCGCGGGCCGGGCCCAGGTATTTGCGCGGGTCGAATTCGGCCGGCTGTTCGGTGAAAACTTTGCGTACGGCGGCAGTCATGGCCAGACGGCCGTCGGAGTCGATGTTGATTTTGCAAACGGCCGATTTGGCAGCTTCGCGCAACTGTTCTTCGGGAATCCCGATGGAATCTTTCAATTTACCGCCGTTGCTGTTGATGATGTCGACATATTCCTGCGGAACCGATGACGAACCGTGAAGGACAATGGGAAATCCCGGAATGCGCTTTTCGATTTCCTTCAGAATATCGAAACGCAACGCAGGAGGAATCAACTTGCCGTTCTCGTCGCGGGTGCACTGTTCGGGAGTAAACTTGAATGCTCCGTGCGATGTTCCGATGGAGATGGCCAGCGAATCAACTCCGGTGCGGGTGACAAAATCAACCACCTCGTCCGGTTCGGTGTAGGTGTGGTGTTCGGCCTGAACATCGTCTTCGATACCGGCCAAAACGCCCAGTTCACCTTCAACCGTCACGTCGAATTGGTGCGCGTAGTCCACCACTTTCCTGGTCAATGCAACGTTTTCTTCGTAGGGAAGGTGCGAGCCGTCGATCATCACCGATGAAAAACCGTATTCGATGCAGCTCTTGCAAAGCTCAAAACTGTCGCCGTGATCCAGGTGAAGAACAATGGGTATTTCGTATCCCAGTTCCTTGGCATACTGAACGGCGCCCTGGGCCATATAACGCAGCAGGGTCTGATTGGCATACTTGCGCGCGCCGCTGGAAACCTGCAAAATTACGGGCGACTTGGTCGCCACGCAGGCCGAAACAATCGCCTGCAACTGTTCCATGTTGTTAAAATTGAAAGCAGGAATGGCATAGCCTCCCTCAATCGCCTTTTTAAACAATTCTTTTGAGTTTACCAAACCCAACTCTTTGTAACTTACCATATTCTTGTTATTTAAAAAATTAATGAATTCCATTCCCAAAACAGAACACAAAAATAACACATATTCTGCACAAACGGAAATTTTTTCTCCCAAGAGAATGTAAAAGAGTTGGGTTTATGGGAGATGGAGCCTCATATTTTTGTTAAAACTGTCGGTATGTCAATTTTTTCTCCTATTTTTGTGTTTGATTTTTGAGTGGCCTTTACAAAGAGAAACATCCAAAAAAGTTAGTTTTCTAATATTATTTTGAACAATATTTATTATTATGAAAGTTGGAATACCAAAAGAAATCAAACCGCAAGAAAGCCGGGTGGCAATGACTCCCGCCGGAGTTTACGAACTTGTGCAACGAGGACACCGGGTTTTCATGCAAAAAGATGCGGGAAAAGAAAGTCTGTTTCCCGATGAGCATTATATCGAAGCCGGGGCGGTGATGCTTGACACCATAGAGGAGGTGTACGACGTTGCCGACATGATCGTCAAAGTGAAGGAGCCTGTCGATAGCGAATACGGCCTCATCAAGAAAGGCCAGATTATCTTCACCTATCTGCATCTGGCATCAAGCAGGAAACTGACTGAAGCCATGATGGCAAGTAACGCTGTGTGCATTGCTTACGAAACGGTAATGACCACAGACCGTTCGCTGCCCTTGCTCACGCCAATGAGTGAAGTTGCCGGCCGCATGTCGGTTCAACAAGGCGCGAAATACCTTGAAAAGCCGCAAGGCGGAAAAGGCATTTTAATGGGAGGCGTTCCGGGAGTAAAGCCGGCCGAAGTGATAATTATCGGCGCGGGAGTCGTAGGACACAATGCCGCGCAAATGGCCGCCGGAATGAACGCTAACGTCAAACTGCTGGATATAAACCTTAACCGGCTTCGCTATCTGTCGGAAACATTGCCGCCGAACGTGGAGACTGTTTATTCGACGAAATTGACGATTCGGGATTTGATAAAAACTGCCGATCTTATCATCGGAGCCACGTTGGTTGTGGGGGAAAAAGCTCCGCATCTCGTCACACGTGATATGCTTCGGGAAATGACTCCCGGAACGGTGTTGGTGGATGTGTCGGTAGACCAGGGCGGATGTTTTGAAACCACACACCCCACCACGCACGCCGACCCTGTCTATGAAGTGGACGGGATTATTCACTATTGCGTGGCCAATATTCCCGGTGCGGTACCCATTACTTCCACGAAGGCGCTCACCAATGCCACGCTGCCTTATGTCATCAGGCTTGCCGAAATGGGGTGGGTGGATGCCTGCAAAAAATATCCCGATCTGCGCGAGGGACTCAACGTGATTAACGGCGATCTTGTTTACAAGGGGGTTGCCGATTCGTTGAATTTGCCTTACACGCGGTTTGTAGTTTAATAAGTTTTATATTTCTTTGTATGGAAAATTTCAACAACGACAATCAAATTCAGATAGAGCTCACGGA
Organism: Petrimonas sp.; assembly: GCA_041848845.1. Classification (GTDB taxonomy): domain Bacteria; phylum Bacteroidota; class Bacteroidia; order Bacteroidales; family Dysgonomonadaceae; genus Petrimonas. The sequence continues at coordinate 6,651 of JBGZJM010000139.1, forward strand.
AGAAATTGCTCAGGGAACTTATTCGAATCTGGCCATCATCTCACACTCCTCTTCGGAATTTGTGGTGGATTTCGTACGAATTGTCCCGGGTATTCCCAAGGCAAAAGTAAAATCGCGCATTATCCTCACGCCAGAACACGCCAAAAGGCTTCTTCTGGCGCTGAAGGACAATATCGATAAGTTTGAGAAGATGAACGGGACCATTTCGGTGAACAACGAAAATCCCGGTTTTCTCCCTCCCATAGGAGGAATGGGGCAGGCGTAGCCGCTCCCCCCCCCTTTTTTTTGTTTGCATTTATTTTAAAAATCACACTTTTTTTATGGGAGCAGAAGTGAAAAAAGAAAAATTCAACTGGTTCGCTATGTTTTGGGAGGGCTTTACCGGCATGTCGAAACTCGGCAGGACACTGTGGATAATAGTGATTGTAAAGCTCATCATCATGTTTGCCATTCTCAAGCCCATTTTTTTCCCCGATTTTCTCAAGGCACAGGCCGGCGACGAATCGGAAAAGGCGGGGTATGTGCGTGAACAAATGATCGAAAGGTCCAGTCTTTCGATTCCGAAGAATAAAACGATACATTACTAACAATTTAATCTTTTAAAAATCGATGAACGTATTACTGAATGCAGCAGCGGTTGATTGGGCGAGAGCACAGTTCGCCCTTACGGCCGGCTATCATTGGATTTTTGTACCGCTCACGTTGGGATTGGGCGTGATCATGTCTATCATGGAGACTATCTACGTGAGGACAGGAGATGAAAAATGGAAGAAAACCGCCAAATTCTGGCAGCTTATTTTCGGTATAAATTTCGCGATAGGTGTGGCAACGGGTATTATTCTGGAATTTCAGTTCGGGACAAACTGGTCGAATTACAGTTTGTTCGTGGGCGATATTTTTGGTGCTCCGCTGGCCATTGAAGGCATTGTGGCGTTCTTCCTCGAGGCGACGTTTATTTCCATCATGTTTTTCGGATGGAACCGGGTAAGCAAAAAGATGCACCTGGCTTCGACCTGGCTGGTGACTCTCGGTGCCACCCTGTCGGCCTTCTGGATACTGGTGGCGAACGCCTGGATGCAGTATCCTGTCGGGATGGAGTTCAACCCCGCGACCATGAGGAACGAGATGGTCGACTTCTGGGCGGTGGCCGGATCTCCCGTTGCCGTCAACAAGTTTTTTCACACGGTCACCTCGTCGTGGGGTCTCGGCGCCGCGTTCGTGGTGGGGGTAAGCTGCTGGTACCTGATCAGGAAGAGGCATCGGGATTTTGCGCTCAGGAGCATAAAGATTGCCGCCATATTCGGTTTGGTGTCGTTTATATTGATTGCGGTCAGCGGCGACGGGTCGGCTTACGAGGTCACGCAAAAGCAGCCGATGAAGCTGGCCGCCATGGAAGGCCTCTACGAAGGAAAGGAAGGGGCCGGATTGATAGCCGTCGGTTTGCTTAACCCGAAGAAGGAAGCATACAACGACGACGTGAACCCCTACCTGTTCAAGGTGGAAATCCCCAGGCTGTTGTCCCTGATGGGTTACCGGAACATGAACGCGTTCGTGCCCGGCATCAGGGACGTTATTGACGGCGGATACACGCTACCCGACGGCTCCACCGCCTTGTCTTTCCGCGAAAAAAGAGAGCGCGGCCTGCTGGCCCACAAGGCGCTGGCCGATTTCCAGCAAGCCAAGAGTGAGGGACGGGATACCGATGCCGCCAATTTCGAGACCATAATCAAGGACAATTACAGCTACTTCGGCTACGGATTCCTGGAAAAGGAAGAAGACCTGATCCCGAATGTCCCCCTCACGTTTTACATGTTCCACTTTATGGTGATGGTGGGAGGGTATTTCATCCTGTTCTTTGCGGCGGTTTGGTATTTCCACAGCAGGAAAAAGCTGGAAAACTTCACGGCCCTGCAATACATCGGTTTATGGAGTATCCTGCCGGCCTACCTGGCCAGCCAGTTCGGATGGGTGGTCGCCGAAGTGGGACGCCAGCCGTGGACCATACAGGACGTGCTGCCCGTTCAGGCGGCAGTGTCGGGAGTGTCTGCCGGTAACGTGATAACCACCTTTGTCCTTTTCGCGGTGTTGTTCACCGTTCTGCTTGTCGCGGAAGTTACCATTATGCTGAAACAGATCCGGAAAGGGCCTGATTTCTGATCTTTCACAGAACAATTCATACACTTTAAAACACGAGCAAACTATGATAACTTACGAATTTCTACAGAATTACTGGTGGTTTATAATATCGCTGCTGGGAGGATTGTTGGTATTTCTTCTTTTTGTACAGGGCG
>JBGZJM010000140.1:0-13631 GCA_041848845.1 Petrimonas sp.
ATCATGTCGTTTTGCTGGATGACAAAGGAAAACAATACTCGTCTGTGGAGTTTTCCCGCTTTATGGAGAAGAAGGCACATTCCGTCTCTAAACGGCTTGTTTTTGTTATCGGCGGGCCTTATGGTTTTCCGGACGACGTGTACAGGCGTGCCAACGAGAAGTTGTCGTTATCGAGAATGACTTTTACGCACCAGATGGTCCGGCTGGTATTTGTGGAGCAACTCTACCGGGCAATGACCATTTTAAACGGCGAACCGTATCATCACGAGTAGGGCAGTGGGCAGAGAACATATAGAACAAAGAACAGACAGTGGCAAGCTTATGAAAAAAATAATTTCGTTTTTCCTTTTTATCGTCTTTTCCTTGTCCGTTTCCGCTCAGGAAATTACCGGTGCATGGAGCGGATCGCTTGATATTATGGGCAATAAACTCCCTATCGTCTTTCACATTTCCGGAACCGACAGCAGTTATACCGCAAAATTGGACAGCCCGGCACAAAATGCTTTCGGATTGCCTACCACAAAAGCCTCATTTATCGGAAACAAACTCGAGATCGTGGCAACAGGCTTGGGCATCTTTTATCAGGGAACATTACAGGGTGATTCCATAGCGGGAACATTCAGTCAGGGCGGAATAGCGTTCCCGCTGGTGCTGAAACAACCGGACAAGCCGGTTTTCAACCGTCCTCAAGAACCCAAACCACCGTTTCCGTATAAAACGGAAGAAGTGAAATTTCCCAACAAGAAAGACAACATTGAACTTGCCGGAACGCTTACCGTTCCCGATTCCGCCGGAACATTCCCGGCAGTGATACTGATTGCCGGCAGCGGGCCGAACGACCGGGACGAGACCGTTTTCGGACATAAACCCCTTTTAGTGCTGGCCGATTATTTAACCCGAAACGGGTTTATCGTCCTTCGCTATGATAAACGCGGCATTGGACAGTCAAAGGGTGATCATGTCAGGGCTACTACCCGCGATTTTGCCGCAGACGCGTCGGCCGCTTTTCAGTTTCTGAGAACGAGGAAAGAGGTGGATAAAGCTGCAATCGGCCTCATCGGGCACAGCGAAGGCGGTGTTATCGCACCAATGGTCGCCGCGAAAAACAAGGAGGTCAAATTCATCGTCCTGCTTGCCGGAATGGGGACAAGCGGCATGGAAACCGTTCTGTTTCAAAACCGGTCAGAATTGGAAGCGTTGAACATGGAACCCGAAAACCTGGCGCGGACGTTGAATATGATTCGGGAAACGCTCGAAAGCCTCTCGACATGGGAAGGAACGGAAGCCGACCGAACCACCTTGCACGATAACATTTCGCAACTTTGGGAACAAATGCCTCTTTTGGTAAAGATGAAACTCAAAAAGGAGCCTTACGTCCGGCAACAATTTAACGCCATGTCAAGCCCCTGGTTCCGAGGGTTTCTAAATGAAAACCCGGCGGAGTATCTACAAAAGGTAAAATGTCCGGTTTTGGCCATCAACGGCGAAAAAGATACGCAAATATTGGCGGAAACCAACCTGGAAGCGATAAAGCGGGCGTTGGAAAAAGGGGGGAACCACCGGTACGAAACAAAAACGTATCCGGGGTTGAATCATCTTTTTCAGGAATGCGAAACCGGCCGTGCCGACGAGTACGGAAAAATCGAACAGACTTTTTCGCCGGATGTTTTGTCGGATATCACGGTTTGGATAAAAAAACAACTCAATAACTAATCGCATGGCTACAAAAAAACAAATTTTCACCGTAATGTGGGCGGTTATCGTTGTCATAGCGATAGCCTCCATTGTCTGCCTGATTGCGCTTCCGAAATGGAAAGGCATATTTCTGGCAAGCGGGGGCGGCTTCCTGATCGCGAATATATTCATATCCATGTTTTTTATCCAGAACAATTATCGCGATAAAAGCTAACCAAGAATCCGGTTCCCCGACCATCAAGCGTCACGCACACCGCATTCAACCATGCATCAACGTTTCAATATCCACCTTCTCTTTCTTCCTTTTCCGGACAGGATGCATAATTTTATATACTGTCGGTACCACAATTAATGTGAGCAACGTAGACATAGCCATGCCTCCGATGATTACCCACGCCATACCGTTGCGCAGTTCGGCGCCCGAACCTTTCGAAAGGGCAACGGGAAGCATCCCGATAATGGTTGAAAGGGCAGTCATCAAAATGGGACGGGTCCGGATGCTCACGGCCTGAATCAACGCCTCATCCATACTTTTGCCCTCACGGCGGGCGTCGTTGGCAAAGTCGACCAGCAAAATGGCATTCTTGGCCACCAATCCCACCAACATGACCAGCCCGAGCATAGCATAAATACTCATCGCGGTATTACTCAGGGCCAGCGCAAGTATCGCCCCCACAACGGACAACGGAATGGAAAACATCACCACCAGGGGATCCGTCCAATTGTTGTATAACACCACCATTGCCAAGTAGATCAGCAACAGCGAGAGCATCAGCGCGGTGGTGAGGACATCCATCGAGTCGCTCATCTTTTTCATGTCGCCGGTAGTCTCGATGCGGAGCCCTTTGGGCTTGTGTATTTTGTCCATTTTACCGAAAAACTGTTTCGAAATGGCGCCTGCCGGCACGCCAAAGGCCTGCGAGCGGAGCGTCACGGAACTGTTCCGGTCGAAACGTTCGAGCCGGTTCGGCCCCGTCCCGAGGGAGATATCGGCAAACTGGGAAAGTTTTACGCTTTCGCCCCGGTTATTGATAAAGGTGAGGGTTGCCACATCGTCCGCCTGTCGGCGCGACACCCTGTCCGCACGGATATTCATGTCGTACTCATAATCGCCCCGGGTGTACTTCAACTGGTCGTTCCCCTGAAAATGCATCTGCATCATCATCCCCACGTTATCAAGCGAAAGCCCCAGTTCCGACATCTTATCGCGATCTACCGTCACGGTAATTTCGGGCGTGGCGTTTTCCACCGAAAGCTCCTGCTGCATGACGCCCGGGATGGAGCCCAAGGCCTCCAACGCCTGCTCGGCGAACAACATGACAGAATCGGGATCATTGCCGGTAATGATATACTCGACGGCCGCCTTGGAAGCCGTTCCGGTAAGGCTCACGCTGAAAATATTCACCTTGGCGTCGATCAAATAATCGGAAAGCGGTTTGCGGATACGCGTGATATAGGTCTCGGTGCCTTCCTTCTGTTTTTTCAGTTTCACATTCAATTCGGCGAGATAAGGCGTGCCTTTGGTACTCTGCGTGTTATCGCTCGTGAGCCCTACCATGGCAACCACATTCTCCACTTCGGGGCGGCTCCTGAACCAGTTTTCGGCGCGCTGGACCAGCGCATTGGATCCTTCCATCGATATGTCTTTCGGCATTTCCAGTTGCACGATAAATTCGCCGCGGTCGATGTAAGGCTGAAATTCAAAATTGATAAATCCCAGCGGAAACAACGCCATTACGGCAACGGTGATGACCAACACAACCAGCCCGACCCGGCGTTTGTGCCCCAACCCCCATTTTAAGATGCCCGAAATCCAGTTGCTGAACGACACGATGCCTTTCTCAAAACCTCTCAGCATCTTTTCGAAGACGTTCTTGCCGGTAATTTCCCGGATATTCCCGAACCGCGACGTCAAAAGCGGTACCAGCGTGAGGGCCGCCAACAGGCTGAACAGTATGGAGATGACGATGACGCCACAAAACTGGCGCAAGATATCGGAAACAAGCGTATCGGTGAAGATGACCGGCAAGAATACCACGGCCAATACCACCGTCACGGAGACCACGGTCAGCCCGATCTCATTCAGTGCATCGAACGTCGCCCTCACCCGGTTTTTACCCATTTCGATATGGCGGTACACGTTCTCGATGACCACGATGGCGTCGTCAACCAATACCCCGATAACCAACGACAAAGCCAACAACGACATCAAATTCAGCGTAAAGTTGAACAGCTTCATCCCGATAAATGTCGCTATCAGCGAAACGGGAACCACCACCATCACAATGAGCGCGTTGCGGAAATTGTGCAGGAAAAACAGAATCACCAACGACACGAGCAAGATGGCGAGGAACAAATCGGTAATTACCGAACGGATTGATTGGCGCGTAAAGAGAGTGGTGTCTTGGGCCACCTCAATTTTCAACCCTTCGTCGGAATAAGTCTCTTCCAAACGGAGGATCGCTTTCATCACCTGTTCGCTCACCTTTATCGCGTTGGCATCGGATTGTTTCAGCAAGTTGATCAGTATAGCGTCCTGCCCGTTTATCCGCCCGAGTTTCACGGGGTCTTTCACCGCGCCGGAAACATCGGCCACATCGCCGAGACGGATCCGGGCGCCCGTTTGGGTGGTGCTGACAACCAGCCTGCGGAGCTCATCGACACTTTTCAGTTTTCCGGAAAGCCGGATGGCGGTCTGCGACTCGTCGCTGTGCAGGTAGCCGGTGGGGAAGTCGAGGTTGGCGGAACGAATGGCGCCTTGCACCATCACAGGGGTAAGCCCGAAGGTTTTCATTTTACCCGGGTTGAGGTCGATTTGGATTTCACGTTGCGTGCCTCCCACGAGCGATATTTTCGCCACGCCCCTTAGCCGGGAGAGCTCGGGGATCACACGCTTGTCTATCAGGTCGTAAAAGTCGGTCGGCTCCATATTGGAAATTGCCGAAAGAATAAGGATGGGTTTTTCGTCCACCGAAATTTTGGAAACGATGGGCGAAAGGATATCCCGCGGGAGTTCCGAACGTTTCGCGTCAAGCAGGTTTTGCGCGTCGGTAATGGCCTTGTCGATATCGGTTCCGTAGGTAAAGGAAACGATAAGCATCGACATCCCCTCGAACGAAAACGATTGCAATTGGTCGATTCCTTCCATACTCGAAAGGGCGTCTTCCGCCTTTCGGGTAAGCGAGTTTTCCACTTCGCTTGGCGAGGCGCCGGGGTAGACAATCTGCACGTTGAGCACAGGCGGCGTGAACTTGGGCATCAGCTCGGCGCTGAGGCTCTTGTAGCTCAAGTAACCCAAAACCGTCAACAGCAGGAAAAGGACGACAACGTATATCGGCCGTTTTATGGACAATTCTGTAATTTTCATCTTTCCGATCGTTTAGTTTTCCGGTAAACTCCACATCATTTGATACTTTTAACTTTCGTGCCGTCGGAAACGTTTATCAGCCCGGCCACCACAATGCTGTCGCCGGGATTGAGCCCGTTCAGGATTTCAATGCGTTCGCCCAGCATATCTCCGGTAACCACCGCCTGTTTTTTCGCGGTCCCGTTTTTAACCACAAAAACGTTTGCTGCCTGCACGCTTCCGCTGATAGCGTTCCGGGGGATCAAAATCCCGCTCTTTTTCGTATCGGTATTGAAAGATACGGTGACAAACATACCCGGTTTCAACTCTTTCTTCTTCCCGGCAATGGAAATTTCCACCGGGAAGTTGAGTGAATGGTCGGCTTTTTCACCGATAAAGGAAACCGTTCCCGGGAAAGTTTCTCCGGGGAACGTTTCACTTGTGACCGTTACAGGTTGGCCTTTAGCAATGTGTAACCGTTGTTTTTCGGTGGCGAAACAAATTACTTTAAGTTGCGAATCATCAATAATATCAAACAATTTGGCGCCGGGATTCAGGTAACTGCCCACCTCCACATAACGCTTGTAAATGGTTCCCGGGATGGGCGCCTTGACGGAGGCATCGGCAAGACGGCGCTTATCGGCAATAAGGCGACTCTCGGCGGCAATCATCTGCGTACGGACGTTGTCCAACTGCTGATCGGTTACGCCGCCCTGCGCGTTGGCGTTCTTAAAGCGCTCGTAATCTTTTTTCAAGGCGGCGAAGGAGGCTTCGCTCGATACGACATTGGCACGAAGCGTCTCACTGTCGAGCTGGATCAGCACTTTCCCCTTTCCAACCCGATCCCCTTCGTCGGCATAAACGTGTACGACACGTCCGGCAACATCCGACAAAAACGGCAAATCGCGCAACGCCTCCAATACGCCATTCGATGTGAATTCCACAGCGTACGCGCTGTCTGTAACAACTTGCGTCTTCACGACCACAGCGGCGGAAATATCGGCCACCATTCTTGTCTTTTCCGCGGTCGATCTCTTGTTCAGCGCCAAAATCAACACGATTACTCCGATTACCGCGCATACGGACAGGATGTAAACTAATTTTTTCATGCGAAACTATTTTATGTTTTTTATTTTTCGATCGTTAAATCACGAATGGAACCACCGGTTTTTTTCAAATCGATATATGCTTTCATATAATCGTTCAGCGCGTTGGCATAACTCAACTGCGCCTGCACCAGCGACTGGCTGGCGTTAAGGACATCGGACATGGAGGATACCCCGAGAACAAAATTATTTTCGGCGACACGGAACACTTCTTCGGCCAAATCTTGGTTGTCGCGCTGCAAGGTGATCGTGCGGCGCGTATCATCGAGCTTTAGTCGGGCGTTCATATAGGCCATATTCAAAGACTGTTCGAGCATGGCGGCATCTTCCTCCGCTTTTAACAACTCGATGCTGTTCTGCCTGATCTTTGATTTGCGGGAAAACCCGCTGAAGAGCGGAATCCTCAGGCTTAATCCGATAACAGACGTCGGATACCAGTAATTGGTCTCTCCCCTGAAAAATTGATCGCTCACTCCGTTATACTGGTAATTGAGCATCAACGACAAGGTGGGCAGATTCTCGTAAATGGCCGATTGTTTCTGCAACCTGACCAGGTTTTGCTTTTCCACAAGCAACCGGTAGGGCGTTTGTGTTTTCAGGGAAAACGGCGGCAGATCAACCGTTTCTGCCTTTTGTTCAAAAAAGTCCAAGTCAACCGGTTCGATTTCGATGGGGCGATCGACATCGAACCCCATCTGGAGTTTCAATAGGTTCTTCTGCACCTCCGCCGCGTTTTGTATGGCCGTTTTTTGCGTAGTGAGGTTTACAAGGTTTACCTTCAATCGGTCCACATCCACTTTTTTCACTAATCCATTGGCATGATTCACTTCCATCATCTTCAGCATTTTGCTTACCAGCGCCACACTTTTGTCCATCTGCTCGACGGCATACTCGGTACTTTGGATGGCGTAAAAAAGACTTGCCGTCTGTGCGATTAAATCCTCCTCGCTTGATTCCGTACCCAACACCGCCATCCTTTCGGCCGTCCGGGCAATCTCCAGGGCGTTAAAAAGAGAAAAGTTAACCAGTTGTTGATTGAGCGACACGCCCGCGTTCGCGTTGTAAGCCATTCCCATCTCGATGGTCATATACTTTGGCGCACTCGGGTCTTGCGCGTCCGGCGGCAACATACTGTTCACGAAATTGGGCATGATGAATTTCGCCTTTTTAAGGTTGTTGTTCAGGTTCGCCGAACCGTTAACCTGCGGCAATAAAGCGCCCAAGACTTCTTTGCGGGCGTACGCCGCTTTTTCTTCGTCATACTGCATTTTTTTCAGGTTGCGGTTGTTCTCTACGGCATATTCGAGACAGCGCCGCAAGGAAAACGCCTGTTGAGAAAACAGGCTCGGCGAACCGAACAAAAGGCATAAACCCACACATGCCGTCTTAATAAGCCATGCTTTCACGCGATATCCCGACAAATATCGGGGCATGTTCTTTTGTGCAACTGATTTACATATTGGTGCCATAATGCAATGCTATAATAATTGTTTCCCTTTTTCCGAAACGAGAGCCCGCAAATTGTATTCAACAATATCCTCGAAATAGGACCTTGAAATAAACGGGTGGTTGTTGATAAGATTATTGATGTAAAACCCGAAAATGGAGTACGACATGTATCGGCCAATAAACCCCAGGTCCAAATCTTCACGGTAGATGCCGTCGTTGATCCCTTGCCTGAGGTTAGCTTCCATTTTTTGTTGGAACAAACCCGATCCGACAAGATGTTCCGACATGGCTTGATTGGGATTCAACCGCATCAGGTCGTAAAAAAAAACGGGACTCAAGACCATGAAAAGATGATCTATGCGTGAAAAAACATTCCGCATGTTTTCAATGGCCGAATGATTCCTATCGTCCAATCCACTCATCGCTTCCCGAAAATCGGTGGAAATGGATTGAATGCATTCTTTCAATAACTCATCCTTGGAAGAAAAATGGTTGTATACCGTTTTTTTCGTAATGCCCATTTTTCCGGCAATTTCCTCTAAGGAAAGGCGTAAACCATCTTGTTTAAGGACCGAGATTGCCTTGTTTATGTAGTTGTTTTTACGGTTGTTGGTACTCATAGGTATGCGTATCAGTCAATTTTATGAATATAAGCCGATACAAAATTACACTAATTTTATAATATAAGTGTAATTAATATAATAATTAACATTGTTTAACCCGAAAATTGTTCCACGGTTTGAAATTGCCCGGAATGGAGGGCAAAAGGTTATTGTCGATCGAACGCCTTGCGGGGGCATGACTAAAGCTTCGCCCCGGTTATTGATAAAAGGGGGAGGGTTTTGGGGGTATTCGAGCAAGCCCAGGCTAAAACAAGGTAAATTCGAAGCTCAGGCTGTCGAAGATTTCTTTTTTGGCGGCATCATCCGAAGTTTGAAAATCCCGGATCCCGTCCAATATCTTTTTTGAGAACGACTCCGCGGTCCTGCCCAGAAAGGCCAGCGCGCGTTGCGCGGAAAGACGAAGGAAATAGGAGTTGGAGCTCAGGTCGGAAATCATTTTTTCCATAATCCCGTGTTGGTCTGTCTGATTGACCAACTCCGACTTCACCGCCAACAGCCGGGCAAACAACCAGTAACCGCTGGTCCGGATTTCTTCATCTGCCGAATCGGCCCATTTTTGCACCAGCTTGTCCGCAAAGTCAAGCTTCTGGAATAAATTCATACATGCCTGTTCGCGAATTTCGTGATTGGGAATTTCCTTCACCCATTTATCGGCTTTATCCATATCGAGTTCATGAACAGGATATAGCATCGTTGCCAATATCTTCAACTCGCGGGTTTCTTGCCTCCACAAGCGTTCAGCCAATTGAGCGTCAACGGGATATCTTCCGGAAAGTTCACGCAGCCGGGGAACATCCACGCCAAAATTCAGCTTGTAATGCAGCCCCTTCTCCCGCATACTCTTAGAAGCGATACCGTTCATGGAACGGCGTAAATCCACCCTGATCCGTTGCAATATTTCGTCCATATCTGCCTGTCTGATAAGAATTTTGAGTGCAAATATAGCCTTAAAACCGGATATTCTCAACAATTTTGTTATCTTTGCATCCGCAAATAAAAACTTCAAAACCACAAGAAGATGAGATTATTGTTAATCAGCAACTCCACCAATCCGGGAGAAGCTTATTTGGATTATCCCAAAGGGCAGATTAAGGATTTTCTGGGCGACAGGGCCAAAAATGCTATTTTTATACCTTACGCGGCCGTCACTTTCTCTTACGATGAATACGAGGAAAAAGTGAACAACCGGTTTGCCGAGATCGGACATCACGTAACCGGCATTCACCGGTTTATCAATCCCGTAGAGGCTATTGAAAATGCCGACGCCATAGTGGTCGGGGGTGGAAACACCTGGCAATTGGTAAAAATTCTTCAGGAAAAAGGATTGATGAAAGTCATCCGGAAACGCGTTAAAAAGGGGACACCGTACATCGGGTGGAGTGCGGGCTCAAACATTGCCTGCCCCACGCTGAAAACCACCAACGACATGCCTATTGTGGAGCCGGAAAAGTTTAAAACGCTCAAGCTGGTTCCGTTTCAGATAAACCCGCATTACCTGGATGATCATCCGGCCAACCACGGCGGAGAAACCCGCGAGATGCGCATCAACGAATTCATTGAAGTTAACAGGGAAATCTTTGTGGTTGGCTTGCGCGAAGGAACAATGTTATGGCTGGAAGACAAGGAGCTGGTTCTTGTCGGGGAACGTAACGCGCGCATCTTTAAATTTGGACAAGAACCCAGGGAGTTGTCCCACGAAGACGATTTCAATTTCTTACTTTCATAAACAGCCCATTTATGACTCAGCATTCACACCCTACAAGAACAAAAAGCCGTAAATTTACCATAACCGATTTCCTGCACGACAGCCGTTCAGTAGGCGTATTGCTCCTGCTTTGCACAACAGCATCACTCATTTTAACCAATTTACCCGGCATCGGCGAAAATTACAATAATTTCTGGGAAACGGAAATTCCCTTTTCACACTCCATCCATTTACCGCACAGCATCCTGCATCTGATAAACGATGCCTTAATGGCCTTTTTCTTTTTTCAGGTAGGCATGGAGATCAAGCGTGAAACGGTCGTGGGCGAACTTTCCTCACCCAGCAGAATGATGCTGCCGATGATTGCCGCGTTGTTTGGCGTTATTTTCCCGGCAATCATATTCCTGACCATCACCCGGGGAACCATTTTCCAAGAAGGATGGGCTATCCCCACGGCAACGGACATCGCTTTTTCCCTGGGGATTTTAAGTTTATTGGGAAAAGCGGTTCCGTACTCGATCAAAATCTTTCTTACCGCACTGGCCATCATCGATGACCTTTGCGCCATCCTGATCATCGCCTTCTTTTACGGAAGCCGGCCCGAATTTATGTGGCTATTGGGAGTTGCAGCATGCGTTGCGCTTATCGTTCTTATAATAAGATATTTACGAAACCCCTTATCCCGGATCTTGTATCTTTCGCTCGGGGTAGTGATGTGGTATTGCATGTACCAATCGGGTATTCATGCCACTTTTGCAGGTGTGATTCTATCGGCATTGCTACCTGTAAATAAGATTCCGGTATATGAAAAAGCGCTGTTGTTTCCGGTCAATTTCCTGGTAATTCCTATTTTTGCGCTGGCCAATACCAGCATATTTATCAACGGTTCGGCCATCGCCAACCTGATGAGCGAACTATCCATCGGGATCATTCTGGGCTTATTAATCGGAAAGCCGGCAGGCATTTCATTGGCGGTATATTTAATGACGAGAATGCGAATCATCAAGCTGAAAACCCAGCCAAACTGGATGCTGTTTATAGGTGTGGGTATCCTCGCCGGTATCGGCTTTACGATGTCAATTTTTGTATCGATGCTGGCGTTCGACGACAAATCCTTGCAAGACACGGCCAAACTGGCAGTACTGGTAGCATCCACTTTATCGATGATAATCGGGTATACCTGGCTGAGAACAGCCTTGAAGAAAAAAAAGGCGGAAGAACAAGAGGAACTGGCAACAGAAGAAATAGCCGCAGGATAAACGAAAAAAAGCTGTTCGGGTGAGCAGCTTTTTTGTTAAATATCGGGTGTAAATTGTGGTTGAAGTAAAGCATTCGGATCGGTTACCGATCGCGATGCTGTCACAGGGATACCGGCCTGCGGTTACGCAAGCTTGATTTCAATGTCCTGATCCTGCTGATTCGATTGGCCTGATATGCAGCAGATCCTTTGTTGATATTCTGTTCCAAATACTTGATTTGAGACAAAATATCTTCTTTTGTAAGGTTTTTGATGTTCATAATTTTTCCTTTCTTTAAAAGTTATGATTTATCGGCAACCGTTTACAAGAAACTTTTTTCAGCATGTTTTTGATAACCTAAAATGATTTCTAATAACTCGCTTGCCATTAAAATCAACACAAAGATAGGAAAAAATATGTTATAAAACATATTTTTCCCATAGATTTTTTCGTCGCAGGATAGATGTCGGCTATAAAGCGCCGGCCTGTTCGCCGACATTTTAATCCGAACTTCTCCTTATTTCAGGCTGGGATGCATTCTCCGGAACGATAATCGTGTCTCCCGGTTGAACAACATACTCTTGTTGAGGTTGCCTTGCTTGCCTGGCAGTGCGGGCTTGACTTTTATCGGTTTTCCTCTTTTTAGAGAAAATCCTGAAAATCCAACTATCGGCTATGGTTTCCGCCGCTCTTGTAACTTCAAAAACTCCCTGGTCGATCCGGGTTATGGCGGTATCCACGCTTAACCCCAATTGTTGGTCGTGAAGCAACCGGGGCAACACGCCGTCTCCGTGATTTACCGCATGAACCGTTTGCTGTAACTCGCCCACGGCGGCCTCGGCTTTCACCGAGGTTGCGTTCAGGTTTTCCATAATTTCCGCCAATTGTGTGGTAATGCCTTCATCGTTAATCAATCTTCCCAAATCGCCCTGTCCGCTGCTCACTTTTCTCGTTATCTCGTTCACATCGGCCATGGAATGGTTTAGTTTTTGCGCGACCGCGTTCAACTGGGTGCTCAAGTCGTTGCGGTTGATGAGCCGCGCTATATCGCCGTCGCCTTTATCTATCTTGTCGGTCACGGAGGTGAGGTTTGACACCGTCTTGGTAGCCTCGGCCAACATGAGTTGTGCTTGAGCGATCATGCCTTGTATATCCAGCCCTTCGGCGACCGACAGATAGTCGCCCTCGTCCACGGTGCCAGTCTCGGGCGTTCCGGAAGAGATCAACACTATTTTTCCGCCCATCAGCCCTTCCTGCCCGATCTGAACGGTTGAATTCTTGTAGATGTATTTCGTATAGTCATCCCGAATGGACATGGTTACGATAATCGACGAATCCGATACGATGCGGATACTTTTCACGGTGCCCACATTTATTCCCGCAAACCGGACATTGTTCCCCACAACAAGACCGCGAATATCCTTAAAAGATGAAATGATGTCTTTGGTCGGGGAAAACAGGTTGTCCTTGCTTCCTACCATGTATACCGCGACAACGAACAGGAGAATTGCCGCCGCGACAAAGATCCCTAAACGTAAAGCTCTTCTTGTACTTTTCATAATTTTTTGCGTATCCGTTTATAATAAAAACACTCAAATAAAATAATCACGTATTTCTTTCTCGGGACTGGTGCTTAATTCATCGTAAGTTCCGCTTACGGTGAAAACGCCGTCTTTCATAATTTTTATGCTATCGGTGGCTATTTTAGCACACTTCATGTCGTGCGTGATGATGACGGATGCCGTGCCGTACTCTTCCCTGATCTTGAGTATCAGCTCACTTATTTCGCCCGAAGTGACCGCATCCAATCCTGTGGTAGGCTCATCGTAAAGGATAATATCGGGTTTGAGGATCAAGGTTCTCGCCAACGCTATCCTTTTTTTCATTCCACCCGATAATTCCGCCGGCATTTTATCGATGGCGTCCAACAAACCTACGCTTCGCAACGAGCGTTCCACCAACTCTTCACTGTTGTGTCTTTTATCCACAAACTGAGTTCTTCGAACAGGGAACAACAAGTTTTCACGCACGTTCATGGAGTCATACAGCGCGCCGCCCTGAAAAAGATAACCTATCCGTTTCCTAATCTCGTTCAATTCGACATCGTTACAGCCCAACACATCGGTTCCAAGGACATTGATTTCTCCGGCATCCGGTTCAATCAATCTCACTATGCATTTTGTAAGTACCGATTTCCCGATTCCCGATTTTCCCACGATACCCAAATTCTCACCCCTATGCAAGGTCAAATCTATCCCCTGGAGAATATGCTTATCCCCGAACGATTTGTACAGATTTTTTACTACGATTACTTCTTCCTTTTCCATAATGGGACTAAAGGATATTGGTGATTAATACAAAAATCAAATCGATGATGAAAACGGTGAGCGAAGCAATCACCACGGCCGAGTTGGCGGCGCGCCCCACCGATTCCGTTCCCCTTCCCGCGTTATATCCTTTGAAACAACC
>JBGZJM010000141.1:0-3233 GCA_041848845.1 Petrimonas sp.
AAGTAATGAGCGACGAAACGAGACAAGCCGAAGTGCCTGACGGGCAATTGGTGCTACGTACCGAAAACCTGGTAAAAAAATACGGCAAAAGGACAGTGGTAAGCCACGTTTCCATCCATTTGAAACAAGGCGAAATTGTCGGCTTGCTGGGGCCTAACGGGGCCGGAAAGACCACCACGTTTTACATGACTGTGGGACTGGTTGTTCCGAACGAAGGGAGCATATACCTGGGCGAAGAGGACATTACCCGATATCCGGTTTACAAACGGGCACAGCACGGGATAGGCTATTTGGCCCAGGAAGCATCCATTTTCAGGAAAATGACGGTGGAGGACAACATCAAGTCGGTGCTGGAATTCACCAACAAAACCCCTGAAGAGAGAAAGAAGAAACTGGAAGAGCTGATTGCCGAATTCGGATTGGAAAAAGTACGGAAAAACCTGGGCGACCGCTTGTCGGGAGGAGAACGCCGTCGTTCCGAAATTGCCCGGTGCCTGGCCATTGATCCCAAGTTCATCATGCTCGACGAGCCTTTTGCAGGGGTCGACCCGATTGCCGTTCAAGACATTCAGTCGATTGTGGCGCAACTGAAATACAGGAATATCGGCATCCTGATCACCGACCACAACGTGGATGAGACGCTGAGTATAACCGACCGGGCTTACCTGCTCTTCGAAGGCAGGGTGTTGTTTCAGGGAACGGCGGAAGAACTGGCGGAGAACCCGGTGGTGCGGGAGAAATACCTGGGCCGGGATTTTGAATTGCGCCGCAAAAATTTTGAAATGTTGTCATGAGCAGGCTCCTCGCCATCGATTACGGGAAAAAGAGAACGGGAATTGCGGTCAGTGACCCGCTACAACTCATTGCCAACGGACTGACAACGGTGGATACCGCCGTGATTTTTGACTTTCTGCGGTCTTATTTTGAAAAAGAGAACGTCGAAAAAGTGATTATCGGATTGCCCCGGCAAATGAACTACGAAGCGTCGGAAAACCTGCCGGAAATAGAACGGTTTGCCGATCAGCTCAGGAAATTATACCCTCATCTGGATGTGGTCTGTTTTGATGAACGGTTTACATCGAAAATGGCTCAACAAACCATGATTGACGGCGGTTTGAAGAAAAAAGGCCGAAGAAACAAAGCGTTGATCGATGAAATCAGTGCCACCATAATCCTGCAAGGATATATGGAAAGCCTGATTTACAACAAGGGAAGAAGGAAATAACCCATAAACTCAAACAATGATTTTACCCATATACGTATACGGACACCCCGTTTTAAGAAAAACAGCCAAAAAGATTGACGCGGCAACGTATCCCAATCTGAAGGAGTTGATTGACAACATGTACGAAACGATGTACGGCGCCGACGGCGTTGGACTCGCCGCCCCCCAGGTAGGCTTGGAAGACCGCATTTTTGTCGTTGACCTGGAGCCGCTGGCAGATAATGAACACCCTGAATTCAAAGGATTCAAGAAAGTATTTATCAATGCGGAGATTACCGAAAAAACCGGCGAGCTGGAATGGGTAGAAGAAGGGTGCCTGAGCATTCCGGGTATCCACGAGAAAGTGCCGCGTGAAGAAAGAATCCGCATTCAATATCTCGATGAGGATTTACAAACGCACGATGAAGTATACACCGGTTATATGGCCCGGGTTATCCAGCACGAATACGATCATCTCGACGGAATCATGTTTACCGACCGTATTTCCCCGTTGCGCAAACGGATGATAAAAAGCAAGCTGTCAAACATGGAAAAAGGAAAGGTAAGCTGCCACTATCGGGTGAAAACGGTGTAACAACGTTATTTTCCCAACAACCTTGCCGCCTCTTTGTCCAGAAACCACACCAGGTTGTCGGTCAGGGGTTTTACCTTGGCAGCCGGATAAACTGCGGTGGCTTCTTTTCCCGGTTCAATGACCTGTTTCACTTTTTCGGCTTTGGCAGTTCCGGTCACTAAAAACGCCACACGCTGAGCGTGATTGATCACTTTTCCCGACAAACTTATCCGCTTTTGTCCGCTGTCGGGATGCGTCCCCACCACGCACAAATCCGCACTGTCCCATAGATCCATTTCATGCGGGAAAAGGGAAGCCGTGTGTCCATCGTCGCCCAAACCCAGAATAACCAGGTCAAACGAAGGAACCGTATCCACCGTTTCTACTTCCATTTGCAGTAAGGTGGAATACCTTTGTGCTTCGGCAGCAGGGTCATTTTCCCCCTTGATGCGAAAAACATTTCTTTCCGGGATGGACACATGATCGAGCAAATGATCCCGGGTCATCTTGTAATTGCTTTGCTCGTCGGTAGGCGGCACGCAACGCTCGTCCCCCCAAAACAGGAAAATACTTTTCCAGTCGATATCGGTTGCGTGATGTCGGGCCCAGTGATCAAACAGGGATTTCGGAGTGGAGCCTCCCGACAACGCCACCGTTACCCTTTCCCGGTCTTCTAGTATTTCCTTCAGGTACTCCGTAAACGCACGGTTCAGCTCTTCCTTCGTGTTGAATATTTTTGATTGCATATATTGACGTTTGAAGTGGAATTACGATTTACATTACAAAGATTGCATGAGATTGAAATAGATTGATGAAGATTGAAAACTGCTGATCGTTTATTTCCCTGTCATCAGACATAACAACCCTCACAACTCGCAATACACCCCGTCATCCGCCAGGTTCTTACACGGATAGCGCCAGGTCTGCGCACCTTCGATCAGCTTATCCGCGCTGTCCGGGCCCCAGGACCCTGAAGGATAACCGTATAAAGGCGCATCGGGGTCTTTTTCCCAATAATCGAGAATGGGTTGCACGAATCTCCACGTCAATTCCGCCCCTTCTCCCGACATGTACAGGGTGTTGTCACCCGTCATGCAATCCAGGATCAACCGTTCGTATGCTTCAGGGATATAGTGGTCTTTCAGGTCTGAATAATGAAAATCCACATTTACCGATTTCACCTCGTAACCGTTTCCCGGAACCTTCATGCCTGTTTTTAATAAAATTCCCTCGTCGGGCTGAATACGCAGGATTAGCTGGTTACCGGCTTCAATGGCCCCGTCAACCGATTTAAAAAGTTGCGCGGGCGACGGTTTAAAATGAATTACAATTTCCGAAACTCTTGTCGGCAAACGCTTTCCCGACCGGATATAAAACGGCACCCCGCTCCAACGCCAATTATCGATAAAAAACTTCATCGCAAAATAAGTTTCCGTCCGCGAATTTTTATTTACA
>JBGZJM010000142.1:0-10055 GCA_041848845.1 Petrimonas sp.
ACTTTGCGATTGAAGGGGGACAAAAAGAGATAAAAGTTGAAACAAATGTCCCGTCCGATATGTGGAAGGCATCTTCAAATGCCGATTGGTGCAACGTTGAAAAACGCCAAGACAAGGTTATCGTTTCTGCCAACCGAAACGATATGTACGTTACACGCCAGGCGCTCGTAACTATTGCCTACGGACATCAGACCTACAGCATAGACGTGTTGCAAACCGGGCAACAGGCTTCTATCCTGATTGATGGCGAGACCAGCGGAGTAATTAAAGTTGTAGCCATAAACGGAGGAGAAATTTCAGTAAACGTAGAGTCAAACGTGGTAATCGATTATATTTCCATCCCCGACACGACAACCTGGGTGAATTTATTGGAACTCGTAAATGAAAGCGGAACGCAGAAAACATTGAGGTTTGCGGTTGACCCATCCTATGACGGCATGGCGCGCTACAGCACCATAATCCTTCAGTCTTCACAGAATTTTTCAAAAATTGCTTCCTTTATCATTAAACAACAGGGTCTGATACCCGTACCGTTGACGCTCGACATGCTTTCTGCAAATGCAACACAGGACGGCGACGGACAAGGATTGCCGGGATTGATTGATAATAACGTAAACACTTTTTACCACACATTATGGAACCAGGCTTCTCCCGGAGGTAAACCTCATTACGTCCAAATCAAATTAAATGAGCCTCTGCGTTTTATCAGATTCGATTATAAAGGTCGTAATGGCGGTAATGGATCGGGAGATGTGTCGCGAGTGGGCATCTGGGTGAGTGAAACGGGTGGCATAGCTGATTCCGAATGGTCTAAGGCTGCAACCATAACATACAATATGGAATTGAATACCAGAGGCGCACTTTACGTAGGTGAAAATATGGCCAATCTTGGCAAGGCATACAGGTACATCCGGTTTATACCCGAAGCCCGCCGAAATGCAGACCCCATAGATCCATCCGGAACAAACGGATGGTGGAATATGGCAGACATGTTCTTATACCAATTTACCGAATAAGCAGCAATTAACAAAGCATATAATTTTTGTCTAACTGCCAAACAATTTAGAGGAAAAGAGACTGAAAAACTTTCCCTCTAATAACTCAACGAGAAAACAATGAAAAAAACGGCATCAGGATTCGGTGTTTTGCTCATAACTCTTTTTTTTATTGCATGTAAACCCGATAAAATAAACATCGTTCCGCATGAAATCAATCCGGATGCGGATATATTTTATAAGCAGGCGCTTGCTCTGTTGGAGTATTATGATAAGGACTCTACGGTAAAATGTTTGAATATATTGGAACACGCTTTGGCGATAGACAGTCTCAATCCGGACTATTATGGGCTAAAAGCCAAATTATTAGCGGAAATGGGACTCCTCGACTCGGCCTTGATTATCCAAAGCCATGCCGATAAAACCGGAGCAATAACGGGAGAATACCTCTTTCAACTCGGACTGTTTCAGGAAGCAAAAGAAATGGGAGTGGAAGCAAAAGAAAGCTTCAAGCGAAGCAATGAATACTTGCAAACTGTTTTAAAGAAGTATCCCGACAGCCTGGGTGCTTTCATAATCCAACAGGCTGCAAATGCTTTGTACCTGGGACAAGACAGTTTGTTCATGGACGATGTGCAGGAAATAAGAAAACGTTTTCCCAACAGGCAAATGGAAGTGGAAATGACACGACGTGTAAAGCCGAGCAGCCTGATAAAACAAATCCGAAATATAGAAATTGATGCAAGATACGATATCAATTTCAATTTGGACAGTTTGATGGAAGAAGCGGAAAGAACCGGAAAAAGTATAATCCCTGTGAAGTGAAACCATCACCACCACAATGAAAGTAAAACAGTCCAGGATGTAAAAGACCTGGTGGCATTGAGGAAGAGTATATCTTTTGAAAAAAATAGATTAAAATGGCTTGAAATGAAATCATAAACTAACCCTACCCCCTCGTTGCCGCATGGCTTCAAAGGTGAGCACGGCGGCGGAGACCGACACGTTCAACGAATCAATTTTTCCCCGCATCGGGATTTTGATTCGCTTTGTTGCATTTTTAAGCCAGAAACCGGTCAGGCCTTCGGCCTCGGTGCCCATCACAATGGCCGACGGCGTGCGGAAATCCATGTCGTGGTAGAACTCGGCGGCCCGCAACTCGGCAGCATAAGATGAGATGTTGTTGGCTTTCAGCCACGCTGCCGCCTGCTCCGACGTGCAAATGGCCGTCTGTACCGTAAAGATCCCTCCGACACTGGAACGAACCACATTGGGATTGTACAGGTCGGTCTGCGGGTCACACACAATCACAGCATCCACGGCCGCGGCATCGGCAGTACGCAGGATCGCTCCCAGATTCCCGGGTTTCTCCACCGCCTCCAGAACAATTACAAACGGATTTCCGGAGAGTCTTACGTTTTCGAGCGTGTGCGGCTTGGGTTTTGCAATCGCCACAACGCCGTCGGAATTCTCCCGATAGGCTATTTTGTCGAAAACAGCCCGCGAAATATCAACAACAGTGTCTGGCGACAAACCCGACAATACATCCGGGTACTTGGTTTTGACGAACATTTCCCGGCAAACGTACACCGATTCAACGATGTAATCGCTTTGTAAAGCCAGTGACAACTCCCGGGCACCCTCAATTACAAAAAGCCGCTGCTCCTTGCGCTCCCTGCTCTTTGCGAGTTTTACAATGTTTTTTACCGACGGATTTTGGAGGCTTGTGATAAGCATATAACTTTATTATTTTCCCTCTTCCCTGTTCAGAAGAAACGTATCGACAGCTTTTTTAAGCTGGCTCTTGGGTGCTGCGCCCAATACCGCTTGCGGTGTTCCGGTCATCGGAACATAAAGGATGGTGGGGAGGCTCCGAATACCGAACGCGCGGGCAAGCTCGGTCTCTTCATCCACATTCACCTTATAAACATAGATCTCATCCCCGTATTCGACGGCAAGTTCTTCCAGCACAGGGGCAATTTGCCGGCAGGGGCCGCACCATGCCGCCCAGAAATCGATAATGGCAGGCTTGTCTCCCTTATATTTCCATTCCTTTTCGTTGTTGTAATCAAAAACCTTTTCCGTGAAACTCGCCGCGTTCAACGCAATGGGTTTCACTGTTTTTTTCACCTGCGGTTCTACTGCCCATGCGGAAAGAACCAATCCAAAAACCGAAACTATTACCGTTAATCTTCTCATTTTTATTGATTGTATATAACCGTGATTTAAAAATGTTTTCTATAAACGCCTTCATACGGACAAAAGTTTATCGAAAACGTTTAATCCGCATTAAAATCAAAACTCCATCCTGTCTTTATACGATATGCTTCCCGGGCGCATGATCCCGAACTCTTTCGCGCCCACACTTTCCATCCTTAATTTCCAGATCTTCACGTTATTCACCGCCGGAACCGAGTAGGTGAATTTTTTATCGACGTACTGCCGCATGATGATATGGAGCGCTTTTTCTTTTTCGGCAAAGTCATCCTCGAATTCCACCTCTCCTTCGCAGATAACGCTTCCCGCCTTCATCCGGTAACTGCATGCCACATCGGGATGCTGGCGAATAAGTTCGGGGTCGGAGCAGAAGGTGACACAAATCCGCGGATTTTTCTCCATGGTACGGATAGAACGTCCGTCCTGCGCAGAATGCAGGTAGATGACGCCATCTTCATAACCGAAATTCATCGGTAATACATACGGGCGGCATTCTTCATCCGCCATACCCACAAAACATACCTTGCACGAACGGATAACGGCTTCAATGCGCTCCCGCTCTTCTATTGAAAATGTTTTCATGTTCTTTCACAATTCTTTTTCAGAAGTAGAGGGGCCGTCTATACTAAGGACACCCTTTTCATCTATTTTTAATTCATCGATAAAAACAACACGTTCTTTGCCCGTTTTCCGGATACGTCCGTGATAAACGGTATACATCTTCTCGCCGTCTTTCGAGAGATACAGCATGTCGTGCCCGGTTCCGGTAACCTCACCGCCGCCGGCAGTATTTTCCTCCCGACGCGAACACCGAGGGTAATTCAGGATGCAGCAGTAATTTGTATTTTATTTTTGTTTATGACAAACTCGTCGCGACATCGGAGTAGTTTCTTTCTTATCCAGCATCAAACTGATGTTCATTGCCGTCGCTTTCCGCAACCTCTTTTTTATAAAATAGATATGCCGTACTAATTGTGCCGTCAGGCACGGAAAGAAACCCACCGATACCACTACCCACAACATCCCCAGATAACCGTGTATGTCGGGCGGAAAAGTACCTCTGATAAAATTGATCAGCCAGATTGTTGATGCTATGGTTATCACCTGATATACGTACATGAGTATTTCTTTGCCTATCGTCCATCTTTCGTCGGAAAAAAACTGCGGGAATAATTTAAGCCAAAGCGAGTTTAGCAGCATAGTGAAGTAGGAAGCTCCGGCATATAAAGACGCCGCGAGAAACGGATTTCCCAGAATATTCCTGTCACCTAAATTAAAAGGCTGTAAAAGGCTCAATACTAAAAAAACACCTAGTGCAATCGCTGTACTGGTAGCAATATAAACATTAAGATTCGCATATCCCGGGTGGAGACGACGAAACACATCTAAGATCCGGTTCATAGAAACAGAAAAAATCAATATTCAAGTGGTAAAAATAATGAAAAAAAGCACCTCTTTCCCTTTTCACCCTGAAATTTTATTCCTAACCGGAGAAATCTGCTCGAACTTCTTAAGACGAACGACAAATACCAAAAGGGGAAAAACCCACCGGCCTTTCCCCTTTGTTACGTTACCTCGGAGAGTTTTTATTTCACCTTATCCACAATAGCCTTGAACGCTTCGGGATGATTCATCGCCAAATCGGCAAGCACCTTGCGGTTGATGTCTATTTCATTTTTGTGCAACGCTCCCATCAAACGGGAATAGGACATGCCGTGCAAGCGTGCAGCGGCATTGATACGTTGAATCCAAAGTGCACGGAAGTTGCGCTTTTTATTTTTACGGTCACGATAGGCATAGGTCAACCCCTTTTCCCACGTGTTCTTGGCTACGGTCCACACGTTTTTGCGTGCGCCGATATAGCCTCTTGTTAATTTCAGGACTTTCTTCCTGCGGTTGCGCGAGGCAACATGATTGACTGATCTTGGCATAATGTTACTTGTTTTTGAATGTCAGCGTTCCCCCGGAAGGGAATCTTTGGTGCATGCATCCGGTTAATAAATCGTTAAGTTGGAAAGCTTCGGGCTTATTTCAATCCCAATAAGTGTTTTACGCTGTTCTCGTCTACTTTGTGAACAAGGCCTGTCTGCGTGAGGTTTCTCTTTTGCTTTTTGGTCTTTTTCGTTAAGATGTGACTCTTGTACGCATGCTTTCTCTTGATTTTTCCTGTTCCGGTAAGGGCGAACCTCTTTTTGGCACCGGAATTAGTCTTCATTTTTGGCATTTTGCTTTTTTTTGTAAATTATTTAGTTTAGATAATCAACCCGATATTGCTTTCCCCCAAGGGGGGGGGGTCGCAATATCGCCGGTTGATGTTTATGTTGAGGCTTTCTCAGCCCTCTTCATCAAAAAGTGTGCAAAGGTAGTTATTTTGTTTTAATAATCAAAATGTCATGAGCTTAATTTCAAAACAGGTTCGATAATTTATCCTTTCCAAGAAACAGCGGCGGCTGGCTCTGCACTTCTGACGGCAGGCATATTAATTTTTTTTAACACCGTCTGACGCAGCATTTTTTGATTTTTCCCATCTTATACACAGAAAACAGATTAAAGAACCCGCATTGGATTATTTTATTTCCTGTGAAATAGGAGATCCGATACACAAAAAACGTGTTATGGAAACATTAAAATCTAAATTGAAAAATCGGAAACAAATCCTCCGGCTATTTCCGGCGCTGTTGCTTCTTATCGGTTTCACGTCTTTTATTTCTTCTTGCTGTAAAGACGATACCCCTTTACCAAAACCCGAAAAGATAATAATTATGTTTGGCGTTGATTCGGGCGAGGGAAATCTCGAGGCAACCGTAGATGGTGCGAAGATTGATTCACGCTCCGAAATTGAAAAAGGAAAAACCGTTGTCTTTAAAGCGACCCATTCCAAATCGTGGGAAATCAAGTATTGGAAAATAAACGGAGAAATTATCCGTTCGGTTGAGCCGCTTCAAACATTTGAAAATGTTGAGAAACACATGGATGTCAGGGTCGCTTTTAAAGAGTGGGAGCCAACTCCAACCGAGTAGGCCGGGACAACCTCACGGCTTGCCCTCTTCCTTCTCCTTCCTGGAAACAGAACCCGGTTTCTTGGGCGTCAGCATGATGATCATGCGTTTTCCTTCGAGAACCGGCAACTGCTCCACCCGGGCGTAGTCTTCCAGGTCGTTGGCGAAACGAAGCAGCAACACTTCTCCCTGCTCCTTGAACAGGATGGAGCGTCCTTTAAAAAACACATACGCCTTTACTTTGGCCCCTTCCTCGAGGAAACTTTTGGCGTGTTTCAGTTTGAAGTTATAATCGTGATCATCGGTCTGTGGGCCGAAACGGATTTCCTTGACCACGATCTTGACCGCTTTTGCTTTTTGTTCTTTTTGTTTTTTCTTCTGCTGGTACAGAAATTTCTGATAATCGATTATCCGGCAAACCGGCGGAACGGCGGTAGGCGAAATTTCCACCAGGTCCAATTCTTTCTCTTCGGCAATCCGCAAGGCTTCTTTGGTGGGGTATATCCCCTGTTCTACATTATCGCCTACAAGGCGGACTTCGGGCACACGGATACGTTCGTTGATCCGATGTTGATCTTTTGTGTCTCTAAAGTTATTCCTCATTCGGATAGTATTATTCCTTTCTTTTCTTTTGTGGATTCATCATTTCATCCACCTCCTGTTTTATTCTGTGTGCAAAAGTAGTTAATTTTTCTGAACCTTGATCAACCCCGCCTTGTTTTCTTACCGAAACTTCTTCATTTTCTGCCTCTTTCTCGCCCACAATCAATAGATAAGGGGTGCGTCTAAGCTCGTTGTCCCGGATTTTTCGGCCTACCTTTTCATTCCGGTCGTCCACTTCAGCACGGATATCCTGCATCTTTAATGTCCGGGCGACCGAATAGGCGTAATCGTTAAACTTTTCGCTGACAGGAAGAATCACCACTTGGGTAGGCGTCAGCCACAGCGGGAACTTTCCGGCAGTATGTTCAATAAGTACGGCCACAAAACGCTCCATGGAACCAAACGGCGCACGGTGAATCATTACCGGACGATGTTTCTGGTTATCGGCCCCGGTATATTCCAGCTCAAACCTGTCGGGCAGGTTATAATCCACCTGAATGGTTCCCAACTGCCAGCGCCGTCCCAGGGCGTCTTTCACCATAAAATCGAGTTTTGGCCCGTAGAAGGCAGCCTCTCCGAGCTCCACCCGCGCTTTCATTCCTTTTTCTTCGCAAGCTTCCAGGATGGCGCGTTCCGCTTTATCCCAATTCTCGTCCGTACCGATGTATTTTTCTTTGTTTTCGGGATCCCGCAAGGAGATTTGAGCTTCAAAGTCCTTGAAATCCAAAGCCTTGAATATAATGAAAATAATATCCATCACTTTCAGGAATTCCTCTTTCACCTGTTCGGGCATACAGAAAATGTGCGCGTCATCCTGGGTGAAGCCGCGAACCCGTGTGAGCCCGTGTAATTCACCGCTTTGCTCGTAGCGATACACCGTGCCGAATTCGGCCAGGCGAAGCGGTAAATCCTTGTAAGAGCGCGGAAACGCCTTGTATATCTCGCAGTGATGCGGACAATTCATCGGTTTCAGCAGGAACTCCTCGTCTTCTTCGGGGGTGCGGATGGGTTGAAACGAATCCTTGCCGTATTTGGCATAATGTCCCGAAGTGACGTAGAGCTGTTTCCCCCCGATATGAGGTGTGATAACCTGTTCGTATTCGAATTGTTGTTGAATCTTTTTCAGAAACTCTTCCAGTTTCAGCCGGAGTTGGGTTCCTTTGGGGAGCCATAACGGCAGGCCCGCTCCGACAACTTGCGAGAAGGTGAAAAGTTCGAGCTCCTTTCCGATTTTACGGTGATCGCGTTTTTTAGCCTCTTCAATCATTTCAAGATACTCGTCCAGCAGCTTCTTTTTCGGGAAGGTGATGCCATACAAACGCGTTAATTGCGGGCGTTTCTCATCGCCCCGCCAATAGGCCCCTGCCACGCTCAACACTTTTACCGATTTTATGTACGAAGTATTGGGCAAATGCGGGCCGCGGCACAAATCGGTGAAATCACCCTGGGTGTATGTGGTTATGGTCCCGTCTTCCAGTTCGCTGATAAGCTCCACTTTATAGTTCTCATCGCGGTCGGAAAACATCTTGATGGCATCGGCTTTCGAGATGCTTTCCCGCCTGATTTCCTCCTTGGCCGCGATAAGTTCCATCATCTTCTTTTCGATGGCGGGGAAATCGGATTCTTTGATGGATACGCCCTCTCCCGGGTCGACATCGTAATAAAATCCGTTTTCGATGGCCGGCCCGATGCCGAATTTAATGTCCGGATAAAGTGCCTGCAGCGCTTCTGCCATCAAGTGTGCCGACGAATGCCAATAGGCGTGCTTGCCTTCGGCATCCTCCCACTTGAGCAATTGAATGGCAGCATCCTCGCGGATGGGCCGGGTTAAATCCCACGTTTCACCGTTTACACTGGCCGCCAGCACTTCCTGCGCCAGTCGCGGACTGATGCTCTCTGCAATTTGTAACCCCGTAACTCCTTTTTCGTATTCCCGAACCGAATTATCGGGAAAAGTAATTTTTATCATAGCGTGCATGTCGTTTTCTTCCGAATTTTTTTCGAACTGCAAATGTAATGATTTTGTGAGTTATGGCACAGCTATTGGGGAAGAAAAATGAACATGCTGACCGGAAAACCGGAAAAAGCCCATGCCCGGGCAACTCTTTTTTACAAATATTAACGGTAAAAATCCTTATTTATACCAATTCTATTCTACCTTTGTCTTCCATGAAGGAGAAACTGTTCACACTCATCGCCGTGTTGCTCGCCGGAGCCATCGCTTATGGTGGTTCGGGGGTGAACGTCTATTTTTTCTGCTGCAACGACTGCCGTACTGAAGGCATTTCCGCCGTGGCGGAACACAAGTGTTGTGAAATACATCGGCATCACCACCTTGGGGGAATCATCACTCACACCGACGAGCATCAGTGCCACCAGGAGGTGTCCGAAAAACACGATGCCTGTGGCGTTGACAGAATCTTTTTCAACTGGCCATCGCCGACAAAAAACCAGTCGCACCTGCAACCGTTCTTCCTCTACTTAGACCACTCCGTCTTTTCATCGATATCCGGCGCCTCGCTCCACATTTCCGATAAACCGGTTGAATCGCCGTTCACCACCAGACGGACGCAAAAACCGCCCGACCTGGGCAAAGATGTTTATCTGGATTTGCTCACCACACTTATCATTTAGCAGATAAGCCGCTCTTCCTTTCACTTTCGCAGAAAACGTGAAGGGAGTTTGCCGTGTTCTTTCCCGAGAAAGAACAGTTCCGCATTATCTATTAAATAATAAGTCTCTTATGAAAAAAAATATCCTCTTCTTACTTGCTTTTATCACTGCTTTTTCGGCTTTCGGAGCCGAAAAGATCCGCGGATACGTTTTCGACGAAAAACAGCAGCCCGTAATCGGCGCCAACATCTATTGGGAAAAATCGAAAACCGGCACCGTTTCCAATGCCGAAGGCTTTTTCGAAATGGAAATGCCCGAAAATCACGAGCACCTGATTATTGCCTATACGGGGTATGAAACCCAGGTGGTGCACGTCGGAGACGCCGCCCAGGAACTCCGCCTGACCCTGAAAGAAGACAGCAAGCTGCTCGACGAAGTGGTTATCAGCAAACGTGCGGCGGGAACGGTTACGCAACGCACGGCACTCGTGCAGACACAGAAAATAACCTATGGCGAAATTTGCCGTGCCGCCTGTTGCAACCTCGGCGAGAGCTTCGAAACCAACCCTTCGGTGGATGTGGCTTACAGCGACGCCGCCACGGGCGCCAAGCAAATCAAGCTGCTCGGG
>JBGZJM010000143.1:0-2782 GCA_041848845.1 Petrimonas sp.
CAAGTAAGGAGAACAACTGATAAGTCCCCGATGCCTTTATATCGTTGCTGTCTAAATTTCTGGCGGAAACAACAATCTTTTCGACAGACGATTTTTCGAGTTTGCCGGGCATGTCAATGTTCAGCAGCATCGAAATATCGCCAACCGTAACGGAACAGGTTCCGACCTGTGTTTCACCGTTTATATCGGTAACCGTGGCTTCCACATCAAACGTATAAACGGAACGCAACGAAGAACTCCCGTCGGCTTTCTGCGGGGTGAAAACAACGGTAAATTTTCCGTTTTCATCCGTTTTCACACTCCCTTCGGTAAAATGTTCCGGCGTCCCGCCCCATCGCCACCAGCGCGATTGCCGGCGGGTGATGCGGTAACTCACATCAGCGTCTTGCAGTTTCACCCCGGAATAGTTTTCGGCTTTTCCGGTAAGGGTAATTTCCTCATCGAATTTATAGGTCATCTCAATCTTGTCGAACGTAACTTCAAACGCGGGACGTTTGTACTCTTCCACCCTGAAGCCGGTATTCCCGTTGTGGGTGGTAATCCTGAAATATCCGGTCAACAATCCCTGCGGCAACACAAATTCGCCCGAAACGGAACCGAACTCATCGGTCGTTAAATTCAGGCGGGAGACTTCCTGATAATCGGCATCACGTAAAATAAATTCAAGGGATTTGTTGGCCGCAACCTGCGATCCATCGCTCTTCGCAGTGGAGGCAATCGCTTTGAAAAACACGGTTTGCCCGGGACGATACAAACTCCTGTCCGTAAACACATCTACCTTTTCAACGGTTTGTGTTCCGCGGTCTTCCTGCGGATAGTAATTCCAGGGAAACGGATGCAACGGGGATCCGTTGTCGTTGCCCGTAACGGCCTGGTAAAAAACGTCGTTGTTGGGTATGTTTTTAGGGTAAACGGCCAATCCCAACTCGTTTACGGGGACAGTTGCTTCGAGGGTAAGCGCTGAATTGTACCAGCCTCCGGGAAGCTTGTAGATATTTATCCGGGCATTTTTTACCGGTTGCCCGTTTACCCGGTCCACCACAAAAAACTCATAGGTATCCTTAGCCGACAAACGGCTGAAAACAGCCAAGCCTGAAACGGAAAAATAAAAACTGTTGTTGCCTTCTTTTTCCGCGACAGGATCAGACTCAAATTCGAGTTTGTAAGAACCGAACTCGGTCATGTCCAGCTCAAATTCGGTTTGAGCCGGCTCATACGGCTGCCCGGAGGGAAGGGAAATCCGGATCTCACGGATCAACGTTTTCTTCCCGTCTGCTTGTTGACTACCGCGGTTGCTGCTGTAAACGGCAGAAAGGGGGGAATCGAGGCGGTAGAGCTTCGCATTTAGCTTTCTGAGGTTTTTATATTCCACCACAAGCTTTTTTTCTGCTTTTGCATCAAAAGTATTGTTTCCCTTTATCAGAAAATAGGGTTGTGTAAGCTGCAACAACCTGTTTTCCAGAACAGCTGTATGTTCATTGTCGGGAAACAATTGAACGGTCTTGCGTAACAAATCATATAACTCCTTTGTCTTTTCCGTTCTTTTAAGGCTGTCCTGTTGTGTAAATTCCTCGATTTGTGTCGTATAAATATCTGCCATCCTGTCCACGATCTCCAAGCTCACCGGGTCATTTTCCCATTTCTTCAGCATCGATTGCAGCAAAGGGAAAGCGTACCGTCGGTGGGGGGTGCGCAGTTTGGCAAGATATCCGGTTTTGTCGAGTTCCGCAAGCACGACAGAAGTGTTTAAATTTCTTTTGGACAAGGAAGCGAGCAGTTTTTTATAGGTTTCCAACACCCAGAGGTTATATTCTCCGGGTTGCGGATCAAAATTCAGTTTCACAAACTCCCCGGCCGGGGCAAACAACGACTGCTGCGTGATGTTTTTCTTTGCCAGCGAACGGCTCAGATCCATATCTTCACCTACCTGACTGAAAAATTCAATGGCCCGAAGCGTTAAGAAGTCGTACATCGCTGGATAAAAACGACGCGAATCCTTACCCAAGGCGACAACGGGCTCATAGGGCTGAACCTCTGCCTTTTCGAGTGAGTTGTCCGGTTCGATGGACGCGTTGAGATGCTCCACCACTTTATCGTAAAAGTTGTTCTTCGACCACTCTTTCATATCTGCCGGAACAAATCCGCCGGTCGCTGTACGTCCGTCAATGGTCCAACGGTCTTTCTGGTAATACTGCAGGTAGAGTTCACCGAGCATGGAATGCAGTACCGATCTTTCTACCGTATCCGTCGACTTACCCAGCATATCGATCAGGTTGCGGAAAATCAATGTATCCTGTTCCGCGTCCAGTGCCAAATCGTATTTCCCCCGGTGGATAAGGGCTTTGATGGTTTGGGGGCTGTTCTTTTCGGCAATGGCTTTTCGCAGTATCCGGCCCACTTGTTCCGATGCCGATTCGGGAAGGGATTTCTGTTCCAGTTCGGCCACCTTTTTCCAAGCCTGATCGTAATTCATAGTTTGTTGGTTTTGTGCTTGCAGCGGAAATAAAAAAATCACTGCCGCGGCAATCGATAAAAGTTTTTTCATGTGTTTGTTTTTATTTTATGGCCACAGGAAACTTGCAACAATCACGTTTTGGTATTTAACTGATCTACATGCTCGTTTCTCATTGTGAATCCTTTTGGAACCCGTTTTTTATCAATGGATGAAAAATCACGCGAAAATCCATAAACAGATATATCTTTTAAACAAAGATAATGCGGTTTAAGTTTATAAAGTCAGGGGAAAAAAACAAAAACCGAAGAACTTTGAAAAGTATCTTCG
>JBGZJM010000144.1:0-7747 GCA_041848845.1 Petrimonas sp.
GTATTCGCCCAGGGCGGGTTTGCCTTTGAAAAGCGTTTCGGCGATCTTGTTGTCCAGCACAATTATCTTATTGATATCCTTGACGTCCAGGCCGTTGATAAAACGTCCGTCGCCGGGCTTGATCACCAGTTTTTCTATTTCCAGGTAATCGGGCATTACGCCGCGTACGTTGTATGAGCCGTATTCCGGCCCGAAGGAGATGGTTTGTGTCCAGTCGACACGTGCCGCTATCAGGCGGCTTTCCTCCACATCGGTTCTGATGAGGTCTACTTCTTTATCTGCAAACTGCAGGTTTCGTCCCGATTTGAGCCCGTTGTGCGCCATGGAGGTTGTGCCTGACCAGAGCGTTATGCGGTTTACAGCCCTGTCGCTGAAGTTTTCCATGACCCCGTTTTTCAATCCGTTCCCGGCACCCAACAAAACAATGAGGATGAAGATCCCCCAGGAAACCGAGAGTCCGGTGAGCGCCGTGCGCAGCTTATTTTTACGCAGGGTGGCAAATATCTCTTGCAGATGGTCGTTCATTTTTTTTCAGCTATTTACGGGTTTCCGATTCAATTTCACCGTCCTTCAAACGGATGATCCTGTTAGTTGCTTCGGCGACCGATTGTTCGTGGGTAACAATAATGGTAGTGATGCCTTGTTTGTTCAAATCGGTAAGGACATCCATCACTTCCACGGTGGTTTGGCTGTCGAGGGCGCCGGTGGGTTCGTCGGCCAGGATCACTTTCGGGTTCGATATCATGGCGCGGGCAATGGCCACCCGTTGTTTTTGTCCGCCCGATAATTCGTTGGGCAGGTGGTGCGCCCAGTTTTTCAGCCCCATCCGGTCGAGGTGCTCCATCGCGATCATGTTCCGCTTTTTCCGGCTGACATTTTTGTAGTAGAGCGGGAGGGCCACGTTCTCCAGCGCGTTTTTGAAGTTGATCAGGTTGAACGATTGAAACACGAACCCTATCAGCTCGTTGCGGTATTTGGCCGCTTGTGTCTCGGTCAGGTTCCTGATCAGGGTGCCGTTGAGGCGATATTCGCCCGAATCGTAACTGTCCAGTATTCCCATGAC
The DNA here is from genome assembly GCA_041848845.1 of Petrimonas sp. Lineage (GTDB taxonomy): Bacteria > Bacteroidota > Bacteroidia > Bacteroidales > Dysgonomonadaceae > Petrimonas. The sequence goes on from JBGZJM010000144.1 coordinate 1,064, forward strand.
ATTCAGCAAGGTGGATTTTCCCGAACCGGAAGCTCCCATGATGGACACATATTCACCGGCCTCAATCTCCAGGTCGACATCTTTGAGGGCATGCAGGGAAACGGCTTCGGTGCGATAGGATTTGTTGATTTTTGAAAGTTTGATCATGTTTCGGCTTTTAACTGTTTGTTAGACGCCCTTTCTGTTGTTTTCGTTACAGAATCGCCCCTTTTTTTATGGATGCCGCAAAAATATGATAAAACATTGTACTTTGCAATGCATGGTACTGTTAAAGGTTTGAAATTTATGAATAATTAACTTTTGTTCGCCATCTCTCCAACCACGCGGAAGCATGCCTGGAGAACCGAACCGCATGATGAATTTACCTTTGAGCCGGATTAAACCGGTTTTTATCTTTTTCCGATCACGTGTGTATGCAGTGTTTTTCCCGACAAATCTTTCTGCCGCACATCTATTCCGGAGGATTCCACCTTTATGTCGAGGTAAGTCTCATCATCATTGATAAGCACGGGAAAAAGAATGTTCTGATCTTCTCCCTTGTCGATGAACTGATAGTTGTGCGTATGTCCGCACAACATCAGGTCGATATTGGCTTTATTCAGCAGTGGCAGGAATTTTCGGGCGATATCCCGTGTCCCGTGCCAGGTTGAGCCTGTGGGAGGAATATGCATGATGACAATCCGGAAAGGTGCCGAATGGAATTCGGGGGTCGCGATAACGGTTTCAATCCACTCTCTTTGTTGATCCCTGTATCGGTCGAACTGCGCCAATTCGGAATATTCGATGTCGGAGTCGGGTTTGTCTTCGCCGCTGTCGAGGACCAGAAAGAAGGCGGGGCCATGGCGAAAGGCATAATAAAAATTCCCGTTACTTCCCGGAAAGTAATCATAAAGCCCGGTATTTGCCCTTCCCCGGGTTTCGTGGTTGCCCCGCGCGTAAAACAACGGTATCTCCTTGGCGAACAGTTCTGTCGCGGTATCCATAAACCCCGTGAATATTTCTTTTTCCTCATTAAGGGTGGAGATCATGTCTCCGTTAAAGATTACCAGGTCGGTGTTCTCTTTTTTCACGTCGCTCAACATCGCCCGTAAATTGTCGTTCTTTCCGTGTATGTCGTTGACCACCCGGAACGAAAAAGTTTTTTTATTCCGGTCCAAAGTGGTGAAGGCAAGAGGTTTGCTGCTGTATACATTGGATGATGCAATAGAGCCGAACAGGATTTGGTGACCCGCATAGCCGGCCACCTCTTTTGAGAAGATCCGGTACCGGTATTCGGTGCCGGGGGAAAGGCCTTTCACGGTTATACGGTGTAATTTGCCGATTACGCGGTTTCCGTGTGATGTGTCGTAATACCTGGGCCTTTCGGTGGCGTAAAAACTGTCGTTTCCCGCCGGAGCCAGCTCCAGCCAGGATACGGCATCGTTGTCGGTTGTCCAGATGATGGTCGCCTCGTTTTCACCTATCCGCTGGATATAAGGGCCGTTTGTGATCTGTATTCCTTGGGATAAAAGAAAGAGTGGACAGCAAAAGAAAGATAATAACCAGGTTGTCTTCATAAGATTCTATTTTATCCGTTACTTTTCGAACCCCTAAGTTAGATCATCCGGACAAGAAAAGCAAACGGTTGGTCGTATAATGCTCCATCGTGGCGTTAAAGGATTTCCGGATCAATAACCCGGATTTTGTATAAGTAACCCATTCTTGTTTATTTCCGCCCTGGTGATGGGCATAAAATACGCTTTGTCAGACCAGCTTCTTTCCTGAAACACTTCGTGCGTAATGGTGGGTACCGTGGAGGTAGTCTTATCCGGAAGGAGTTTATATACCACATTTGCTTTTAAAATGGGTTTGTATGCCTCCGGCCCTATTACCCACCTTCTTACATCGTGAATGCGGTGCTCTTCAAAAGCCAGTTCTATTCTCCTTTCATTTCTGTATCGCTTGCGCAAGTCTTCTCCGGAATCCGTTATTTCCGGTTGTCCGGCTCTTCTTCTGACCTTGTTGATATATACCCTGGCCTCATCCTCTTCTCCCAATTCAATACAGGCTTCGGCATAATTAAGAAGAATTTCGGCATACCTGAAAAAACGGAAAGGAACCCCTTGGTAGCCACCCCCGCCTCCTTCAATGTAGGTGAGGTCTTTTTTAGGATCGATGAATTTTCGCATGTAGTAGCCGGTGTACGATCCGTTCCATTCCTCTATACCTCCGAAACGGGTATCTAACCCGTATTCCAGAACAATCTTTTGGCTATTGTTGTCCCATCTCTCCCAAATCCCGACTTGGATAACACCTTCCGGATCCCTGGCTATGGCGTCATGAGGCCTGGTTCGCCATTTTGCTCCCTCGTAAAATATGTGCGCGTAAAACCGTTGATCCCTGTTCTTGTATGGATGCGCCGCCTGCTCCGGATTATTCCAGTCGAATCTTGTTCCATCATTCATTTCGTAGGCATCGACGAGGTCGCCTGCCGGAGCTTGTGTACCCCATCCGTGATACCCGTTGGGGCCGCTATAGAGGCCTATCATCTGTCGCGATTTTTCTTCAATAAAGAATCGATACCAGATATCCTCTTCCGTGAAATCCTGGGATATAAAATAATCGCTTATGTTTTGGGCAATAGAGTCTTCAGGCGATGGATTCCCTTTGTACAGGCTGTATAATCCCGTCTCAATAACATCTTTGGCGGCATTCTTTGCCGCAGCCCACCTGGACTTTCTGTCTCCGCCGGTGTATCCCAGCAATTCGGGATTGGAATATGCAGGGAAAACGGCGCTGTTGTAAAGATCGCTTGCCGCATACAGGAGGGTTCTTGACTTAAGCGATAAGGCTGCCCCTTTTGTCGCGCGGCCCCTGTCGGCGCCATCCTGAATTTCAGGGAGTAAACCCGCGGCTTTGTCACATTCTTCCACGATAAAATTCACGCAATATTCATAAGAAGCTCTCGGGGCGTTAAAGTCGTCAGATAGCTCATATACATCAGTGATAATCGGCACCCCGCCCCAGATAGAGATCATTTTATGGTATAAATACGCCCTTAAGAACCGTACTTCCCCTTCCATTTTATCTTTCTGCGCATCATCATCCGAGTTGATTCGATCTTTATTTTTCAGAAAGACATTGCAATACCTGATATTTTTGTAGAAATCAGCCCAGGACAAATTGTAATACATGCTTAGCCAGGCAGGTGTGGCATCCTGGGTTATCACGCCATTATTAAAATTTAATGAGCCGGTATTGCCTCTATAATCAGCTTCATCCACCAGATTGGATGTCAATCTTCCTCTTCTGAACGGCTCGGGTACTCCCGCATAAATATTATTGATGAATGTGCGGACAAGATTGGGGTCTTCCCACAACGCCATTTCCGATATCTCTGTGAGAGGCTGTGTTTCAAGAAAATCTTCATTACAAGAGGCGAAAGCCAATATGAAGATTATTAATGAGATTTTTATGGAGTTTCTTGATTTGTTCATTTGTTTGCTCTTTTTAGAATGTTACACTCAAACCGATGTTGTATACTCTGTTCAGCGGGTACGAAGTCGATACTGTCGATTCGGGGTCGAAATCTTTCATCTTGGTGAAAGTCAGCAGATTGAATCCTGATAAATATATCCTGAGATCTTCGACTCCCATTTGTTTGACGAAATGGGCCGAACTTAAATTGTATCCGAGCTCAAGGCTTTTAAGCCTCAGGTAACCGGCGCTTTCCAACCAATAAGTGTTTCTCTGTTCACGCCAATAGCCGAAATATCTGTTCCATGTCCGGGCCTTGGCGGCATTGGGATTGTTTTCCGTCCAACGGCCTTTGGCATCATTTGCCAGGAAATTGCCGGCTTCTCCCTGCATTTCATAATACCTGTATCTTTCAGCGCCGGCAGCCCATTGAAAGAAGATCGACGAATAAAAATTCTTCCAGCTGAAATCCAGGCTGAGTCCGCCGACAAAGGTGGGCAAGTCGGTTTTATCCGCCCTCACCCTGTCTAATCCGTCAATCACCCCGTCCTCATTGACATCCTTGAATTTAACATCGCCCGGCCTTGCCCCTTGCCAATGAGGATATGAATCGATGTCTGCCTGATCCTTGAAAATACCGATGGCCACGTAGTTAAGCGCTGCATTCATCGGCCTGCCCGTAGACCTTTGGTATTCCGGCACACCGGGGGTTTCATCCCAGAATTGGATTCGATTCTTACTGTATCCACCGTTGAGGGAGGCTTTATAAAGAAGTCCTCCCAGTTTGTCTTCATAACTTACTGCAAAATCAAATCCTTTGTTGATCACTTCGCCGATATTTTCTCTTGGCAATGTCAATCCTGTTGATTCGGGGACGGATGCGTTCCTTTGCCATAAAATGTTGCTGCGGAAATTGTGAAAATAATCGGCCGAAAGGCTTAGCTTGTTGTTGAGCAGCATGCCGTCGAATCCGATGTTGAATTGATTGGCGACTTCCCATGTTACATTGGGATTGGGGATCCTGAGTTCGGTCAGCGTCTTCTCTTCTTCGCCGAAGACGTAATTCAGGTTGCCGAATCCGTAACTGCTTAAGTATTGGTATTCATCAATGCGGTCATTCCCGGTTTGTCCCCAAGATGCACGAAGTTTGAAATGGTTTATGGGTGAAAGACTATTTTTCCAGAAGTTTTCATCCGAGACGACCCATCCCAGAGAGACGCCCGGGAAAAATCCAAATCTTTTATCTTTTGGAAAGATGTATGACCCATCGTATCTCCAAACGAATTCGACCAGGTATTTTCTCAGGTAATCATAATTCATGCGTCCGAAATAATTTAACCGGGCATTGAGGCCGGCTTCCCCGTTATTGTCCTTCTCCAACTCTCCCCCGGCAAAAAGTTGATCGAGGGCCGAGGAGACAAAATGTTTCCGGAATGCCCAAAATTCCATGTTCTCTCCCGAAATTCTTTCCGAGCCCACCAATACGTTTAATCTGTGATTTTCGGCGATCTCCTTCTCATAATTCAATAATCCGTTGACGGTTACGCGTTTGGCATCTTCCATCCTTTGCGTGAGTTGCGGACTCTCGAATCCCCTTTTCACAGGGTCTAAAATAGGGATATTGCTGTCATCCACACGTTGTCCGTCCCAGGAATATAAAGTCCAGGGAATTTCCCAGAGTTTACGGTTCAGGATATTTTTGTCGAAAGAGACATTGCCTGTGAATGTCAACCCGGCTATCCAGGGTATATTGATGTTTACTTTTGCAACACTTTCAAACACATAATTGATCCGTTTGTCATACCCGCTTTGATTGGTGGTGATTACAGCGGGGTTGTTGCCGAGCGCGATATCGGGGCCGTTAAGTCCATTGGGCCAGTAAGCGTGAGTGTTCGGATAACCTCTCATGAGCATCGAAAATATGGCGGATGCGGATCTCGTGGGATAATTCCTGTTTTCCTGCCGTCCCGATATATCGAAACTCAGATTGATGTTCTCCGTAATTTTTCCATCCAGATTGCTCCTGAAATTAGCCTGATGGTATTTTGTCGCGCTGTTTTTGTAAATTCCGTCCTGAAAATTGGCGCAGACGGAAACAAAATATTTCAGCCATTCCGACCCGCCCCTCAATTCAATATTTGCATACCGCTGCAGTGCGGACGATTTCATTGTTTCGGCATACCAATCGGTATTCGGATACCTCCACGGATCGGAGCCGTCCCTGTATTTTTGAATGTCATCGTCCGAATACCTGGGAGGATTTCCATCATAATAATTGATTTCGTTGATCATTTGTGCATAGGTTGCGGCATCGGCCATTTCAGGTAACACGGTAGGCATACTCCATCCCTGGTTCAGATTGACAGTTATTCCGGGTTTTCCCTCCAATCCCCTTTTCGTTGTTATCAGGATAACGCCATTTGCGGCTTGCGCTCCATAAATAGCGGCAGAGGCATCCTTCAATACCGTCACACTCTCAATATCCGCGGCATTTAACCGGTTCATGTCTCGGTTTGCAATCCCGTCAACCACAATAAGGGGATTATTGTCTCCCAAAGTATTCGAGCCCCTTATCCTGAAAGTGGAATTATCACTCCCCGGTTCCCCGGTCCTTGTTACTACCGTCAATCCGGGGAGCTTGCCCGCAAATGAGTTGGAGAAGTTAACGGTAGGGGCTTTCATCAGTTCCTGCCCGCTGGTGGAACTGATGGCTCCCGTAATGGTGGCCTTTTTTTGCGTTCCATATCCTACAACAACCACTTCTTCCAGAAGCTGCCGATCTTCCTCCAATACAACATCCAATACGGATATGCCGTCCCACACCATTTCCCGGCTATTATATCCGATATACGAAAAGACGATTGTTGCCCCCGGCGACACTGGGAATGTGTAATTTCCGTCGATATCGGTAACCGTACCGTTGGTGGTCCCTTTTTCCACCACATTTACTCCGATAAGAGGGTGGTTGCTTGCATCTTTGACCGTTCCTCTTAGGGTTACGTCTTGCGAATACGCCGTAATCCCGAATAAGCAGCAGGCCACGAGTAAATGCATACGTAACATGTTTTTTGATGTCATTCGTTTTTCTTTCATAGTTGAATAAGCGTTAATAAAATAATCGGTCTCGTACCCTTATCCGTTCTCCTGTTTTTTCCCGTATTTGGTTGCGGCCGTTCTTACGATTTTCATGTAGATGATTCCTTTCCCGGAACGCAAGGCGCGACTGAC
>JBGZJM010000145.1:0-4678 GCA_041848845.1 Petrimonas sp.
ACGTAGTGGATAAGGGGCACAGGGGAGTTGAGCGCACGCTCGGCGTGCTGGATTCCATCGGGATAAAACATACCGGAGTGTTCCGTTCGAAAGACAGCCGGGCATTGAACTACCCGCTTATGGTCATTAAAAACGGTATCCGGATGGCTTTCCTGAATTACACGTACGACACCAACGGCCTCCCGGTTATCGCGCCCCATGTGGTGAACGTCATCGATACACTGCGAATGAAAAGCGATTTACGGCTCACGCAACTTTATAATCCCGATATCGTTATCGCCAATATGCATTGGGGCGATGAATACGCAACCCGTCCGAATGCCGAACAGAAAAGGCTGGCCGGTTTTCTTTTCAGGAACGGCGTCAGAATCATTATCGGCAATCATCCGCACGTGGTACAACCGCTGGTTAAAAACAAAACAAATGGAGAGATCGAATCCGTTGTTTATTATTCGCTCGGCAATTTCGTCTCCAACCAGCAAAAAATAAATACCGACGGCGGGGCTATGGCTGAAATAGTTATCCGTATGGCGGACGATAACAGCCCGGTGGAGATAATATCATGCAGTTACTCGCTGGTCTGGGTGAGAAAGCACACCGAAAACGGGAAATTGAAATACACGGTCATTCCGGTAGAGGAACACGAAAAAAAGCCAATTCCGAAACTGACCCCGGAAGAATGGCAAAAAATGAATACCTTTGCAACCAATGCAAATCAACTCATTGGATCGTTTTAAGCCATGGCAACATGGGGGGAGTTTGTTTTTCGCCTGCTGGCGATTAACGGACAGGCATCACCATGATTCCCGTGCACGATTTTTGCGCCATACAATACTCACTCAGCGTTTTTTCATCGATCACCACTTTGTTTTTCGCACTCGATGCGTGGATAAACGTCAGTTTTCCGTCCTTTTTGTAGGCAAGTCCCGTGTGTGTGGTGTCCAACCCTTTGATGGAGGTGGTAAAGGCAATCATCGCCATATGTGGAATATTTGCTTCCGACTGCCCGATCTTTTCTTTAGGGAGGTAGTAAAATCCTCCTCTGGCGTTTATCCGATCTTCCATATTCCTTATTCTTTCGAACATTTCATCGTCTGTTTCCAACGCACGGTAAGCAGTGCGGTGCGAGGTCATAAAATCGATGGTTTTCGTTTCAGAAACTCCACCCAACTGTTGGCCGGTTTCCGATAAGATTTTCTTTTTCACGTTATCATAAACCCAGTCGGAAGTGTAATGCAACCGGGAATCGTAACCATCGACAACACCGTTTCTATACCTGATCAGCTTTAGTTGCGAAGCGAAATTGTCAAACGACAGATCGTCCGAAACAGTTGTGTTGGCAAGGGCAATGACTGTTTCCACAAAAGTCACACAATCGAATTCCCGTAAATTTATCACCACTCTTTCGGTATCGTTTTTATCCAAAGTCCCGGCAACATAAGGCGCATGGAGAAAAAACTCCGCTGTCTCCTGCAAAATCAATTCTTTTGATTTTGACCGGACAGGGTCTATCTGTTTTCTGTAATGCTCGAAAATAATTTTGTCCCGCGGTTCGCAATCGATGGGTTGGGAAAAGGAAGCCTGAACAGCAAAAAAAAGAGATAAAAACAAGAAAAAACGGATGGGTTTAGGCAACATCTGAAGATTTTTTTAAGGTTTACACTTACCAATCTATGGGGGAAATACCGTGTGCCCGTAAATACGTGTTTGTTTTACTAAAGTGCTTGTTTCCAAAGAATCCCCGATGCGCGGACAACGGCGAAGGGTGTGGAGACTTCAGCACAAGATGCCTGTTCGCATCAACGACGGAACCTTTTCGCTGCGCGTAGGCTCCCCAGAGGAGGAAAACCAGATTTTCACGTTCGTTGGCGAGGTGGTAGATAGCGGAATCCGTAAATTCTTCCCAGCCCTTATGTTGGTGCGAGCCGGCCTGATGGGCACGGACGGTCAGCGTGGCGTTCAATAAAAGCACACCCTGCCTGCTCCATCTTTCCAGGTTTCCCGATGCCGGAACAGGGGTGCCCAAATCGTCGTGAATCTCTTTGTAGATATTGACCAGCGATGGCGGAATTTGTACTCCATCGTTCACTGAAAAACACAATCCGTGAGCCTGGCCGGGTTCGTGATAGGGATCTTGCCCAACAATAACGACCTTTACCTGCTCAAAAGGACATTGGTCGAAAGCGTTAAAAATCAGTTTTGCCGGCGGATAAACGGTGCGTGAGGAATACTCCTGCCGTACGAAATCAGTCAGGGTTTTAAAATAAGGTTTTTCAAATTCTTCACCCAGTCGTTGTTTCCAGCTCTCTTCTATTCTTACAGTCATAACGGTTCATAAAGTTAGACTATTGCCCGCCAGGCATGGTTCGGGCAAACTTAAACTTTGCCTGTTTGCATAGCCAGACGCAACAGTTGGTTTTGACGGGTAAAAATACAAAAAAACAAGCAGAAGCAGGAATTTTCAATGAAATTTGACGGAAAAGTCTTCAGTTTATATCAGGAAGATATCGTTCTCTGCGGCTTCCCTTCTCATTTCTTTCGACCATATACTGGCCTGGATCTCCCCGATATGCGCTTTACGCAAATAATACATACACAAGCGTGACTGTCCTATTCCTCCACCAATGGAAAGGGGAAGCTCATCGTTGATCAGCCGTTTGTGAAAAAACAAACGGAGCTTTTCCTCCTGATTTCTGATTTTTAACTGTTTCAACAACGCTTTCTTGTCCACCCGAATTCCCATGGATGACAGTTCCATAGCCCTTTCGAGCACGGAGTTCCAAACAAGCAGGTCGCCGTTCAACCCCTCGAAACCCTCCTCGTTGAGCGTTGTCCAGTCGTCATAATCGGCAGAACGGCCATCGTGCGGTTCACCGTTGGATAAGTTCCCCCCGATGCCTACAATAAAAACGGCTCCGCATTCCTTTGTTATGGCATCCTCGCGTTCCTTTGCCGCCAAATCCGGATATTTTTGCAACAAATCTTCGGATGAAATGAAGGTTATTTCGCGGGGGAGTTCAGGCGTCAACTGAGGAAAAGATTCGTGCACCAGGTATTCGGTACGGAGCATGGCGCTGTAAATCCGCCTTACCACATTTTTCAGGAACGTAACCGTTCTTTCCTCTTCATCGATAACCAACTCCCAATCCCACTGGTCAACGTAAAGCGAATGCAGGTTGTCCAATTCTTCATCGGCCCGGATAGCGTTCATGTCGGTATAAATACCGTACCCCTTTTCTATTCCGTAATCGGCCAGGGTCATTCTTTTCCATTTGGCAAGAGAATGCACGATTTCGGCAACGGTATCGTTCATATCCTTAACGGGAAAACTCACCGGACGCTCCACCCCGTTCAGGTCGTCGTTGATCCCGGTTCCCTTTTCCACGAAAAGGGGTGCGGTAACACGCCGTAAACGTAACTCCGATGCTAAATTCTGTTGAAAGAAATCCTTGATTTTTTTAATTCCAAGCTCCGTCTGCCTTAGATTTAACAAGGGTTTATATCCTTTTGGAACAATCAGGTTTTACATTTTATACCGTTTTGATGTAATCGTCCGCAAAGATACATCAATTATCCAATTTGTCAAATATCTTCATCGCAAATACTCATTTTGACATTTTTTGAATGAAATAAAACCAAAAGAGCATCAAACATCCAGTTTTCCTATTATTTCGCTGACTGACTTTAGATTATGCCTGTCCAGATAGTCGATAATTCCGTCAATTATCTTCATGGAGATGGCCGGATCAATAAAGTTGTAGGTTCCGATTTGTATGGCCGTCGACCCGGCAAGCATAAATTCAATGGCATCGGTTACGCTTGAAATTCCTCCCATCCCGATAACCGGAATTTTCACGGCATTATATACTTGCCAGACCATTCGCAGCGCAATGGGTTTGATACACGGGCCGGACAACCCTCCTGTCACGGTGGAGAGCCTGGGCCTCCTGGTTTCCGCATCGATAGCCATTCCCAGAAATGTATTTACCAGCGAGACGGAATCGGCGCCCTCATCCTCAACCGCTCTCGCAATATCGGCTATGTCGGTAACGTTGGGCGATAATTTCACGATCAATGTCTTGCGGTAAACGCTGCGAACCGCTCTGGTTACGTTTGCGGCCGACCGGCACGAGGTGCCAAAGGCCATTCCGCCCTCCTTGACGTTGGGGCAGGAAATGTTCAGTTCAATGGCAGGGACTTTATCCAAATCGGCCAGCCTTTCGGAACATCTCACGTAATCTTCCAGGGTTGAGCCCGACACATTAACGATTATGCGGGTGTTGTACCCTTTTATTCCGGGATAAATATGTTCGGCAAAATGGTCCACGCCTTTGTTCTGTAACCCGACGGAATTGAGCATCCCGGAAGGTGTCTCGGCCATCCTGGGATAGTCGTTGCCTTGTCTCGGCTCCAAGGTGGTTCCCTTGACAAAAATCGCCCCCAACCGGTCCAAGTCGATGAAATCAGCATATTCCACACCGTAACCGAAGGTCCCCGATGCCGTGGTTACCGGATTTTGCAACTCCAGTTCTCCGATATTTACTTTTAATCGATCCATGTGAGTTCGTTAATGTTAAAGACGGGTCCGTCGGTGCAAGCGCAAAGATTTCCCCGGGTTGTTTTTTCGATGCAACAGAGGCAAGCTCCAAAACCACACGCCATAAGATTTTCCAACGAT
>JBGZJM010000146.1:0-12590 GCA_041848845.1 Petrimonas sp.
ACGTGGCGTTTACCAAAAGTGCCACACCTCCGTCCCTGACGCGGCTTACCGAAAGCGGTGACCACGACGGCACATTCAACGAGAACAAAGTGGAAAAACTCGATATATTCTTCTACCAGGGCAACCAATTGAAGTGGAAAGCCTTGTCCGCCGACATGAGCTACAATGCCGCCACCAACATTGCCACTCTTCCCGTTCCTGCCGATAAAAAAGCATTGTTTCAGGGAAATGTGTCATACGATGTGTACGTGGTGGCCAACAGCAACGCCGATTATACCGGAATTGCAGAAGAAGCCGTTAATGCGGCCGATCTAAAAAACCTTGTGGTGCAAAGCGGCGATTTTGTCGCAAAAGGAGGAAGCGCCACACCCCAAAATTCATTTTTAATGGACGGCGTAATTACCAAAAACATTCACCTGAACAGCCCCGATTTGGGAACGGTAAACCTGGAGCGTGCCGCGGCCAAAATACGCCTGCGTTTGATAAACGTTGTCGTTCCGGGATTTGAACGTGTTGGCAATGCCTCCGCCAAGCTGATGCATTTTACCGATAAAACAGCGCTGATGTCCGGAGGATCGGCCCCGACACTCGCATCCGCCGATTGGAAAGAAACCTCCGCGATGCCGCTATCGGCAACCGCTCCCGCCAACGTGGGCGGAGGCGAAACCACACCCACGCCATTCTACGCCTATGCCAACAACTGGCAAAACGACGGCTCGCTGGAGAGCTACATCGATCTTACTCTTCCGTTAAAAGATACGGAAAACGACATAACAGGAGATTTCAAATACCGCATACCGCTGACACCCCAGACCCTGACCGGCAACGACGCCACAAACTACAAAAACGTGTTGCGCCGCAACTACCTCTACGATATAGCGGTTACCATTAAAATATTGGGGCGGATTGATGAAGAACCGGAAGTGGTAACCGGTAATTACACCATTCAGTCGTGGAACGAAGAAGATATTTATATCAAGGTCATGGGCGCGCATTACCTCGTGGTGTCGGAACAAAACGTCGTAATGCCCAATATCGCCGCTTACACGCTGACGTTCAATTCGTCCATTGCCGGTGTCACGCTTGTTCCCGGCTCGCTGAAAGCCACTTACACCTATGTTGATAATGCAACCGGACAACCGGTTACGGCAAATGTAAGCTCCGGACAGATGCCCGGGGTTACCGTGCAGCCGAATGTGGCATCGGGAAACATTGCCGTTAACAGCCCCATACCCGTAAACTATATTCCTAAAGATATAGAATTTAAAGTGACCAACGGGCCGTTAACGGAAACCGTTAAGATAAGGCAACTACCGGCAACCTATTTCACAACCGAAAAAGGAGAGCGGTCGAATCTGAGAGACCAACTGGAACCGCAACACAATAACCCGTACATGTACCGTATCACCACCCTGGCGCCCGCCGGTGACATTATCTGGGGATTTCCCCCGATAGACACAAACGGCAACACGGTCAACAGCTACGAAGTGTCGCAGATGGTGTCGCCCAAGTTCATGATGGCTTCGCAGTTGGGAGCAACATCCACCATGTACTACAATCCGGCAGTTACCAACTGTCGCGATTACTGGGAAGAAACTATCACAAACGGCGTTACGGTTCGCTACGACGACTGGCGATTGCCCACCGAAGCAGAGATCAAATACATCGACGATCTGCAGCACGACAGCAACAACCCGCAGGGAATCGTGATGAGGGGAAACTACTATTGGGACGCTTATAGCCCAAACGGCGCCTACCGCATGAAAGATCCGATAACCTACAGCGGGTCATCAACCCGGGCGCATGTCCGCTGTATCCGCGATATCACAGAATGACGAACCGATAAAACATTTAATGATATGAAGAAAATAGTATATAGTTTATTAAGTTTGTTATTGTTTGCGCTATCGGGATGCATACAGGAGGAGATGCTGTCGCCTGAACCGCAATTACCGGAAGAAGGCAGCGAAGTGACGGTTCGTTTCACCGCTTCCATACCGGAATTTAAAACGGTGCAAACCCGGGCCAACGGCGGGGTAAACGACCTCTGGCTGCTGGTGTTCGACCAAAACCGGAACTTCCTTGCCAGAAAACAGGCCACATTGCTGAACCAGACCGAAACCGGCGGAGAGTTTGAGGTAACATTGCCGGCTTCGGGTTACAAACGCTACATACACTTTGCCAGCAATTACAACTGGACAGGATTTAACGATCTCGATTTGTTGGGTTACAATGCTATCGGGATAATAAACCTGTTGAGCACTCAAAATCCCGTATTCTGGACGTTTGTGGAATTGCCGAACGGTATCAACTCCACCTGCTTCACCGACCCCGGCGCGCCACCGGTCGCCCTGTTGCGCAACCAGGCAAAAATAAGCGTTACCGAAACGGCAAATAATTTCCAGTTGCTGGGTTTCACCATCCACAAAGCACCGGAGAAAGGAACAATAGCACCGTTCAACACAACCACCGGAGCGTTCGAGACAGGTGCCATCACCGAGCCGGCAGGCGTGACGCTTCTTGACGCGCAGGAGACCGATATAAGTCTGACCGAAAAGCTCTTGTTCGAACGCAAAAATAAAAATGCGAATGTAATTACCACGGTAATCGTAAAAGGTGTTTACAACGGCAATACTTATTTCTACAAAATAGACCTGATTGATGCCCAGAAGGTGCGTTACGACATTGAACGCAACTATCACTACAAGGTGGATATAACCGAGGTGACCAAGGAAGGGTACGCCAATTTTTCCGATGCCCTGGCAGGCGCGTCGCACAACAACACGGCGCTGGCTCCCGAGATTCAGAAATATCCGATGCTGTCGGACGGCACCCGTAAACTGCAGGTGGAAAAAACGCTGGTTGTCATAACCGAACCCGGCAAAACCTTCAACGTGTGGTACAAATTCTTCCCCGACATTGTGAATAACCCGACTTCGGTGGATAACACCGGCGTTTCGGTAACCATTATGAGCAATGACGGCGCGTTGAGTACCGATCCGGCCCATTTCAGTTTCAACAATGCCTCCGGCGTTCTAACCGCCCGGAGCGCCCCGGTCGTGCCGGCCGCCACTCCCGCGGAAGCACAGATCAAGGTGGAAAAAAGCGACTTGGTTCGTATCATCCGCGTGGTGCTTCGCCCCTCCTTTTCTTTTAATCCCGTAACCATAAACAACCTGAACCCCGCGTTGCTGACGCAGGGACAAGGAGTGTCCGCCACCCTGCGGTTTTCCATTCCCAACGACTTTCCCGACGAGTTGTTCCCGCTGCCCGTCAACATCTACACGCAGGGCCTTTATCCCGCCGTTGCCGGATTGCAGATGTATGTGGAAGGAGGCATTATTCATTATGTATATAATGTGACAACCAAAGGGACGCAAACAATACAGTTTAAGACCAACAAGTCGGGGAATGCAGAAACGGTGCGAATAGAAGCCGACTACTTTACCAATGGGGAAATAACATACCAAACTCAATAATAGCAAGGGTGCTTATCCTGTCATTTCTTTTTACGAAAAAGACGAACTGCAAAAGTAAATGAAAACAATTTCTCAAAAAGGCTATCGGTGTCAGGCGACGGCCTTTTCTTTCGGACATTGTTACGGAGCACCCCCATAGTTGCCGGGATGATGGACGGCACACTCGTTCATTCATTTATGACAAGCGATAATTTCAAGCCTGAAAAGTAGATGTACCAATTTAGGACGGGTCTTATGAACAAATTAAATGATCTCTTTTTACCGGATGATTACGGAAAAGTAAAAACCGAAAGGAGTAACGTAACCTTCTACAACAATGTCGCACAGTGCGTTTTGCATTTCAACGACGGTCGATACAAGATTGTTTCCGGCACTGAAGCCGGAGAATTGCTTGCCGTAAACGTAGTGAAATACGATAAAACAGGACTGGATTTAGTTGAACAGGTTCTAAAGCATTACAAATACGCCGTTTCCATAGACGATCTGTCTGAACGTTGCGGTTATGGGTCCACAAAAACATTTACCCGGCATTTCAAACAAAAATTTCACGTCACGCCCAAGCAATGGCTACTGTTGATCAAGAAAAACGAGCTTCTCCACTACCTGGAGCACACCGATATAGCTTTTGGCAAGATTGCTTCAATCACAGGATTTAACGGCGTATCGCACCTGTACAGTTTCTGCCGGAACAAGATCGGTTCAAGCCCTACGGAAATAAGGAGAGAAGCCGTAAAGCTCCAGGCTGTTTCTAAAACTTCACTTTCTTCGAATAATACATGATCACGGCCAGTATGGCGAACAATCCCAGGCTGCCGACGAGCAGGGCATAGCTCTCCATTTGTATAAGAATGAATATAAAGAGGTAAAGGAAAGCAAGCAACGCTCCGATCAAAAAACCGTTCTTGCGGCTTTTCAGGATACTTCCCATGTGGAACATGATCAGAAGGATGGTCATGACCGCCGCCGCAAGGTATGCGAAATTAAACCCAAGCAATTCGGACATGGAGAGCAACAGGGAATAAAACAGCACCAAAGCCAGCCCTACAAGTACATACTGGAACGGGTTTACCGGTTTCTTTTGCAACAGCTCGATAAAGAATACCGCCACAAAGGTGAGCAAAACAATGAGGATGCCGTACTTGACACTGCGCATGTTTTGCTGGTATTGGTCGACCACCTGGATAAACCGCACCCCGAATCGCGACGAGGCCATCTGATTGACGGCATTGCCGTCGTCCGAACGTATAGCCTGTCCGAAACTGCGATTCAGGTCGAGCACCTTCCACCTGGCGGAAAAACCCGCTTTATCGATTTCCCGTGTTTGGGGAAGGAATTCACCGTCGAAACTGGGTGTAGCCCAATCCGACCGTATGGCGGCAGTGGTCGTTTTCCCCGTGGGAACGATGTACAGTCCCTGAGAACCGTTCAACTTTAACGATACGGTAAACGGAAATGTTTCCTGCAAAGCGGAATCGGGTTTGAGGGAATCCATTTTCGCGTTCAATCCCACGGAAAACAATTCATACGAGCTGTTCATATAATCTCTGCCTGGCATTGTTCCGGCAACAAAACCGCTGCCCGTAGCCAGGTTTTCCACGGGAATCCCGGGTTCGAAGGTGGTGGTCCGCCCGTTACTCTGTAACAAGACGTTGTCTTTTATGCCTTTCAGGTCGGAGAGTCCGATGATAATCCGCACTTCGTCCCATTTCACCTGCGAGGGCTGTACATTCTGCCGGCCAATTACCGACCCGTCAAACTGTCCCGACAAAACAATGTCGGAGCCGTAAACCGATGCGTCGTAGATGCCTCTTTTTCTTTTCTCCACCCGGGTGGAGATTTTCGCATCCAATGTTTCGGGCAACACCAGCAAGTTTCTTTCTACCGTGATTTCCTTTTTATCCTCAACCCGGATCTCCTCATAAGGAATCACAAGGCAAGGCCCGGTGACGGTCTGCTCCCCACCCCATTTCGACGTGATCTCCTGCACGGCTCCCTGCCGCGTGTTTTGCCGCTCGCGGATCAACGATTGGATCATGGCCAGCGGAATAAGCAGCATCACTGTAAGCATGGCCACGGCAAGGGCCTTGATGGTTGTGGAGTGCTGCTCGATAAGGTTTCGTTTTTTTGTTTCCATATTTTTTTACTTGTCAGATAAAGTTTTCTTAATCGGTTGCCTGTTTGATAAATGCTTCCAGCGCCTGCAGATGCTCCTTGAAGGCTTGTTCGCCTGCACGGGTCGTGGAATATGTTGTCCGGGGTTTCCGTTCGACAAATCTCTTTTTCACTTCAATATACCCCAGTCCTTCGAGCGTTTTGAGGTGGCTTGCCAGATTGCCGTCGGTGAGGCCCAGTATCTCCTTGAACGAGTTGAAATCCACCCCCTCGTTCACCATCAACATCGACATGATGCCCAGGCGCGCCTTGCTCTCGAAAGCCTTGTTTATATCTTCGAGATATTCCTTCACGACAACCTCTCTTTTCTCTCGACGCTTACGTAGAAATAGATTCCGTAAAGGATGTGCAAGACCCCGAAACCGGCAGACCAGAACAACAGCCCTTTTCCGGGAAAGAATGCACACAGAAGACCTAAAACTATCTCTGCACAACCCAACCCGAAAATATTGTCGTACGTGTATTTCGACGCGTTTATCAACGAAACACCGTAGAACAGCAACATGACCGGCGCGATAATCCCGACGTATCCATTAAGCAGCAGGGCCAGGCAAAAAACACCTCCGGTGGTAAGCGGCAGGAAAAAGTTGAAAAATGTCCGGTAAGCCGGTTTGTTAAAAAAGGACTGCCGCCTCTTTTTTGCTTTCCGTACCGAGAAAAAAAGGATTGTTCCCAATGCCAGGATAAACACAAGCAGTGCCGTAACAATAAGCTGTGGCGCAACAGCAAGCCACAGCGGAGCGGAATAACCGTCCGGCACGGGGTTGACCGAAGCCAGGATGCTCCGGGCAATCCATGACCCCGCCAGCGCGTACAAACCGACAAGGATGGCGGAGGTCCCGCTGAAAGAGATGAACCTCGACGACTTCTCCATCATCGCCCTGATCTCTTTTACCGTTTCTATTGCTTCAATATTCTTCATATTAAAAAGTACTTTGAAATACAAAGTAAATAATTAAAAATTAAAGCCGCCGCAAAACAGATCGAATTTAACTTATTTTAAACAAGATTCACAATTATCTTTTGCACAATGCCTCACCCAACGTAGATGCAAAATTACTGTTTCCGCATTCCTGAATTGAATTCAACAAGTTTCTTCCAATTAATCTGTCCCGAATCATCGCAAAAATCAATTGCAAATTCTTTTGTAAACTTATTGATCATTTTCGCATAAGATTCCCCGAAAACATCATTTTTTTCTTTTGCATTGTATCCTAAAGGCTCGATAATATCAGTGTAAAGATTACCATTTCCGGAAATGAATTTCCAAAATTCCTGACCACAATATTTGAAATAATCGCCTTTATCCGGAGCTTTCATTTTTGCCACCTGACTGCTGTTTCCCCAATTCGGGCCGGATTTAATTGTTACAATATAGCGTACGTCGTCTTTGTCGAATTCCAAATCGATTCCCGTTATTCCGGATTTCCGGCCTCCATACACTCTCTGATTTATAAAAATGGCAAGTCCTTCCGGAAAAGTTGCGCTGTGATTTTTGTTATTACATTCAGAGGCTAAGTGTAATACGTTAGTTGGATAGGCCATATCCCGATCAAGCCAATTTGAAATGTTTTTTCCAAATCCACTGCCCACTTTGGAGTTATCCCTTTTCTTACGCCACAAAAATAATCAATTTTTCAGAGTAAGATTATCAGCAAAAAGATTCTACCTTTTACACAACGCTTCGTTCAGGGCGATCACTCCCTCTTCGTATTGCTCGCGGGAAATGACAAACTGCATGTTCACCTGCATCAGCGATTGGGCGAAACTCTCCACGTTTATACCCTTTTCGTGCAACGCTTTTGCCGCCCGATAAAGGAATCCGGGCATGGCAATGTTCGTTCCCATGGCGCAGACAATGGCAGCCGGCAACACCGTTACCTGGTAAAATACCTCCTTGAGCACCCGGATAAGTTCGTGAGCCCTCTCTTCATCCCAGACCACCATGGTGATGGAGTTGGCGTTGGTGGATTTCAGGATGTAGCTGACGTTGTATTTCTGGAAATACTGCATGATCCGCGCGTCGTAACCCACTTCACCCACCATCATCGGATCGTGGATCTCCAAAGCGATCACTTTACGTGACCCCGAAACAATTTCAACACGCGCCTCGGGAGAAATATAATCCCGCGAAATCAATGTTCCCGGATGTTCCGGCTCGAAAGTGTTTTTTATGCGGATGTTGATTCCAGCCAGCTCCAGGGGTTTCGCCGCTTTGGGGTGAATGGCCTCCATGCCGATGTCCGCCAGCTGGTCGGCGATGATGTAATTGGTTTGTCCGACGGGGACACTGTTTTCCACCCCAACAATCTTGGGATCGGCGCTGGAAAGGTGGTATTCTTTGTGTATGACCGCTTCATCGGCTTTCACTTCAACGGCAATCTTGCTGAAGGTGACCTCGGAATACCCGCGGTCGAAAGCCCGCATAATACCTTCCGTTCCTTTGGTATACCCTGTCGCCACACAGACGATATTGCTGAAGTCGACTCCTGCAAATTCGCGGTGAATACGCTGGTCGATGGTCAACGGCTCGTTGTCGTTGAAACCGCAAAGGTCGATAAACCGGGCGTTTATACCGTTATTGTTCAATATGTTGACCGAATTCCATCCCGAGTGGGCTTCCCCAAGGGAAGCCAGGATTTCCCTGGCCGCCAGGTGGATGTCGGTCATGTTTACGTATCCCGACGCAAGCACTTTCCCCAGGCTGTAGAGCAGGGTTTTTGCCTGATCCACCCGGAAACGGATAAAATCGCGCGCTTCTTTCAAATCCAGGCCGATGTCGGCAAATCCGTCGTTGATCAGCAACAGCCGCTGACAGAACGAATCCAGCGCGCTGCTGTAATCTTCTCCGTTCAAAAACTTGTTGTAAATTCCCGGTTCACCGGTTTTTTTATGTTCCAATAACCAATTGGTTACATTGTTGTATGCCGAAACCACAAATATGCGGTTGTAATACTCATCGCCTTTGCGACGGCCTTTTATGATGTTTTGAAGCACATCCTGAAACTGCGACATGGATGTTCCGCCGATTTTTTCTACTGTAAGCATCGTTTTGTTTTCAATTTTAAATCCGCCAGGGACGGAGAAGTTTTATGACGCAAATGTAGGGATTTTTTTTGCCGATTAGAAAAAATGAGGTAATTTGCGTAAAAATATTTCAGTTATGATCAATTATAAAGAAATTGCCATAGAACCCGGTAAACGCGGGGGAAAGCCCGTCATAAGCAAGTCCTTTAGTCATTTCCCGGCAAACCCGAAACTCGATTTCAATTCTTCATACACACGGTGAATGGGCAATCCCATCACGTTGAAATAGGAGCCTTCAATATGTTTTACCGCTACGTAGCCGATCCATTCCTGCACGCCGTAAGCGCCGGCTTTGTCCAACGGGCCGTATCTTTCCACGTAGTATTCAATCTCCTCGTCCGTTAATTGGGCGAAAGTAACCCGGGTAGTGTCGGAAAAAGCCACTTGTTTTTTTGTGGACGTAAGACAAACTCCCGTGATGACCCGGTGTGTCTGGCCCGAAAGGTCGCGGAGCATCCGCCTTGCTTCGGCATTATCGACGGGTTTACCGTAGACCTTATCGTTCAGCAGGACAACGGTATCGGCCGTAATCAGAAGTTCATTGTCTTTCAGCCGCGGCAGGTAGGCGGTTGTCTTTTTAAGGGCGAGGTATTCCGCCACCTTCTCCGGGGGAGTATCGTTGGAGTATGTTTCTTCGATATCGGGCAGCGTTCTTATTTCGTACTCAAGGTCGATACCGGTAAGCAGTTCTTTTCGCCGGGGGGAGTTGGAGGCGAGGATAAGGTGATAATTCATTTGCCTGTTCAGTTATTTTGCAGCCACCGCATAAGAAATTTGTCCTGCACTTCGTAAAAGGGTTGTTTCACGGACAGGTTATGATATACGATGCTTTTTTCAACAAGCGCGTCTAAGCTGCGCTTCACGTTGGAAGAAGAGCCCAGTGCGTGTTTTCGCATAAATTCCTGCGCATAAGGCTTTGTCACTTCTTCTCCTACCGCAATGGCTTTCAATACTTTCCACTGCGATTTTGTCAGCAGATTGCGGTATTGAAAATAAACGGGCTCATTTTGCTGAAGCAACCGATAAAGCGCTTGTACCACATTCTGTTCGCTGATGTGCGCATCGTTATTGGCGAAAATTTCGTGGCAAAGTTGTTGAGTGTAAAACGTATGCCTTTGTGTAAAGTTCAGAATCAAAGCGACGACATCCCGGTCAATCGAGATGCTGTTTCCGGCAAACATGCTCTCTATAAAACCGGTATAGGATTCAACGGGAATTTTATCCAATGTCAGGTATTTCGTACTGGCGTAAAAAGGTCTTTTAGCATTGTTAAAAATCTCCATCATCAATTTTCCGTCGCTCCCCAAAAAGACAAAAGAAACGTTGTTTAATTCTTGAATAACCGTTCGCAACAGCGCTTCCACATTTTTCTCGGGATAGAGCAAAATTTGCTGAAATTCATCAATTGCGATGACCACCCTTCTGTTTTGTTGTTCGAGAAAAGCAAACAGTTGGGGAACGGATTTCTCGATTTGTTCCGGTCTCGACACATCCAACGACAACTCCGGCTCTCCGCTTAAAGCGTTTACACGAACTACCGGGCGTAACAACTTGATGTGTTCCCAGAACTTTCTCCCCAGACTTTTCTGTATGGGGAACGCGTTATAAATAGAAGTTGACAAAACGTCGGAAAATTCTTTCAAGGTGGACGTGGCGAAAATATCCAAATACAATACAATGAGTTCGCCTTCCTCCTTGAGCCGATGAAAAACATGCTTTACCAAAGCGGTTTTCCCGATTCTTCTTTGCGCAAAAACAGACGTACTGCTCCGGTTCTTAATGTTTTTCAAGAGGATATCCGTTTCACGCTCTCTGTCGCAAAAATATTCGGGTCCCACATAATTATTCAATAAAAACGGATTCATGCGGCTACTGTTTAGTGCAGGCAAAAATAATAACTTTTTCTTTTTTACACAAAATGTTTTACACAAAATGTGAAATCAATGGTTTTTTATTATCTTTACCGCATGAAAATTTCTGTCGATATTTGCCTTTCTCCCGCCCTTTACCCCCATTACCAACAGGAGAACGACGTGGTTGCGGTAGTCGATATATTCCGGGCCACCACCACGATGTGCGCCGCGTTCAACAACGGTGCCGCCGCCATCATTCCCGTTGCCGATATAGCATCGGCAAAGCGGTACAAGGCGATGGGGTTTCCGGTAGGCGCGGAGCGTAACGCCCGCCGGCAGGATTTTGCCGATTTCGGGAACTCGCCCTTTGAATATACGCCGGAGAAAGTGTCGGGCCGCGAAATTGTTTTCACCACCACCAACGGCACAAGGGCCATAGAGGTTGCCCGGGATTGCGGGCAGCTGTTGATCGGCGCTTTCTCGAACATCGACGCCCTGGCGGAGGTATGCGTTGAGAGCGGGGCAGAACGCGTGGTGGTCTTGTGCGCCGGGTGGAACAACTGCGTAAGCATGGAAGACACGTTGTTTGGCGGTGCGTTTGTGGGAAAGTTGTCGGAAAGGACGGAAGTTGTTTTTGGATCAGACGCTGTACGCATAGCGCTGGAATTATGGGAAAAGGCAAGAAACTCCCCGTTGGATTATCTGAAAAATACCGACCATTACCGCCGCCTCGTCGCCAACGGCGCCGAAAGCGATGCTCCCTACTGCTTCGAGGCAAATACGGTTTCCCTTGTGCCGTTTTACGACAAAACGGAAAAAAAATTGAGGATTCCTAATCCTCAAAATCAAACTCATCAAAATCGAATCCATCGGTAAACTGCTCCAGATCGCGGCGTTCTTTCTTGGTGGGACGCCCGGTTCCGCGCTGCCTGTCCACGAATCCGCTTATCTTGTTCAGCTCCAGTATTTCGTATTGCTCGGGAGGAGTAACGTTTTCCATAAATTGCGGGACAAGTTTTGCTCCCATCCGTTTATCGGACAAGTCCAACACCTTAAACGAAAAAGTAACCGGCGGCTTACGCACCTGAACGACATCCCCGGCACGAATCATCCTCGAGGGCTTCACCGATACATTATCGATCAACACACGCCCTTTCTTGCATGCATCCGACGCAACCGTGCGGGTTTTAAAAATCCGCACAGCCCACATCCATTTATCGATCCGGACTTCGTTCATGCTTTTCGATACAGCCTTACTACTTATTATTATACTGATTCATCGTAATATCTACGCCGGCCAGGCAAAAACTGCGTATAATTTCCGCAGCCTTCTCCAATCGTTCGGGAAGAAACTGTTTCTCTTCATCGGAAAACTCATCCAGCACATAATCCACCTGCGCCCCGCGGGGAAAATCACTCCCTATTCCGAACCTCAGCCTGGCGTATTGCCGGGTACCCAGGACCTGCTCAACATGCTTCAATCCGTTGTGTCCGGCATCGCTGCCTTTCGATTTCAACCGCAAGGTACCGAACGGCAGGGCCAGGTCGTCCACCACTACGAGGAGATTCCCGTCTTCAATCTTCTCTTTTTGCAGCCAATACCGGACGGCATTCCCGCTTAGGTTCATAAATGTGGAAGGCTTGAGCAGCACAAGCGATCTGTTTTTCAACCGGGTCTCGGCGACAAAGCCGTATCGCTTATCCTGAAAAACAATATTGGACGCTTTTGCAAAAGCGTCCAATACCATAAATCCTATGTTGTGGCGGGTGTTCTCGTAATCAGGCCCGATGTTCCCCAATCCCACAATTAAATACTTCATTTTAGCGTTTTCTCTTTACCTTTACTGTGCTTTAGCTGCGGCACCCCTTGCGGCACGGGTCAGCTGAACGCGGCAAACAACGGCATTTTTCGGGGTCAGCAGTTCCAGTCCTTCAAAGTTCAACTCGCCGGGGGGAGTTGGAGGCGAGGATAAGGTGATAATTCATTTGCCTGTTCAGT
>JBGZJM010000147.1:0-4964 GCA_041848845.1 Petrimonas sp.
CTTACCTGAAGAGAGCCGTTAAGACCCTGAACGTCGTCCTGGATGAAATGGATCTGGATTGGATTCCCGTGGAAAAGACATGGCGTCTCAACGAAAAGCACTACGGAATGCTGCAGGGACTGAATAAATCGGAAACGGCCGAAAAGTACGGCGATGAGCAAGTGCTCGTCTGGCGCAGAAGCTACGATGTTCCGCCAACGGAACTCGCCAAAGACGACCCCCGTTCTCCTTTTATGGATGTTCGCTACAAGGGGGTTGACGAAAAAGACTTGCCGCTTACCGAAGCCTTGAGCCACACGGTAAACCGCATTCTTCCTTACTGGAACAACACCGTTGTTCCCGAAATGAAAGAAAAATACAACGAAGTGATTATTGCCGCTCACGGAAACAGCCTGCGAGGAATTATCAAACACCTGAAAGGTATTTCTGATGAAGATATCGTTAGCTTGAACCTGCCGACAGCCGTTCCCTACGTGTTCGAATTTGACGACAGCATGAATCTGGTAAAAGATTATTTTCTGGGCGATCCGGAAGAAATCAAAAAACTGATGGATGCCGTAGCCAATCAGGCCAAGAAGAAATAAATAAAAAAGTCAGGGTGTCTCTGTTCTGATCACCCTGACTTTTAATACATTCAAATTACTCAGATCAGGTCTTTTAATTTTTCAATCGAGAGGTCTACCGCCAAAATAACTCCGGTTTCATCGATCAAGTAATTTTTGAAACCTTGCCTCAGCCTGAATTCTTTATAAATCGCCGAGTTGACTCCGGTTTCATCGCAAAACTGCGAATTCAAATCAATCTTGTCCAAGAGCGCCGTTCTTTCAGAAACGTTCCTGTTCTCGTCAAACGAGATGGATAGAAACGTGACGTCGGGAGCCGTTTCTTTCAAATAATTATACAGCTGGACGTTGCTGGCTCTTGATTGGGCATCGTAAGCCGCCCAAAAGCTTAACACTACTTTTTTGCCTTTACATTCGCTTAAGTCGAGACGTTGTCCTTCCCATCCGCTGAGAACAATATTTGGAATCTGTTCGCCGGGATAATAACCTGTGGGAATTTTTTCGGTCTTGATTGAGCTCGACATAAAGAAAAGCGAAACGATTGCTGCAAGACAAAAGTTCACATGCTTCATAAAAAATGTTTTAATTAATACTCAAACTTGCTTGTGCTTCACGCATTTAACCAAGTTCCTTACTGTTGACTTTTCGCTAAAAGCCGTCATTTGCGGGGGCAAAAATACATCCGTTTTCTTTAAGAAAAAACTTTTAAGCCCAAAAAAATATTTTCAAGTGTTAAAATTGACTTGCCAACAACTTGTCACAGGGCAATTCAAAGCCATAAATTCCTTTTTCCCATAGAATAAGCCGGGATTCGATTGCCGTTTGTCTTTTGTTCATTTGGGTTACCCAATAGTGCCGTAACGGGGCGTAAAGCATCGATAATCGCCGGATTTAGCCGCGCATGCAATACGGGCAAAGTTCAGCCGGAAAATAATTTTAATAAAACTTAGAAAAATATTAACATTAAATTTTTCAGGTATATAAAAATAAATAATAATTTTGAAACCATATTTTACCAAAACGGTGATTTAAAATCCGGGGAGTCAATGTAACCACGCTCCCGTATATAAATTCTATATATGAAAAAACAGCTTACTAACAAAAAATGGTGTTTTCTGGCACTCTCATCCTTCCTGTTTTTTGTTTTGGGATGTGATAAAAGCGAGAACCCTTCCGTTCACGAAACGGAAAATCTGTCGGTGAGTTTTACCGCATTGAAAAACAATGGTGAAACCACGCGCGCGAGCGGGACATCATGGGATAACGGCGACAAGATAGGTGTCTTTGCCATCAAAAGCCAATCGACCCTCCAGCAAGAGAATATAGTTGACAATAACGAGAATCTCCCTTTCACCACCAATGGGAGCGGTTTTTTCTTCCCGCAAGCCAAAAGCATATATTATCCGCAAGACGGCTCTCCGATGGATATCATCTCCTATTACCCGTACAAAGAAAGCATGGATAATTACGTTTATCCGATTGACATAGCCGAGCAGACCGATTTTTTCTACAGCAACAACCTGAAAGGAATCAACAAGGATGATATCGGGAACAATACGCTGGTATTTAACCGTGTTTTATCCAAACTGGTGCTGAACATTGCCGCCAAAACAGCCAACACCCCGTTAAACGGTTTGTCGGTCACGATGAGCGGAGCAAAAACAAGGGCCTCTTTTTCCCTTTCCACGGGAATTCTCTCCGCTGAAGAAAATTCGATAACCGACATCGCGCTTCCCCTTTCGGGAAGTGAGACCCAAAAACAGGTTTCGGCCCTTTTATTGCCGGAAACCAACGGCGGCCAAATAAAAATCCATTTCAAGATAGGAGCGGAGACGTATTCGTGGACAATTCCGAACGCGTTGGAGCCGGGGAAAGTATATTCATACGAAATAAAATTGGACAAAACGGGTGAGACCGTCAAAACCGGGAGCTATATGGAGATTCCGGTTTATACGGCGGCGGATACCGCGCCCAATTCAACGGCGGCCTTGCACATGGTGGGGAATAATAACTGGCTAAATTCTCCCGGCAGTAACGGCCCCGTCCGGAATTACTCCGTTTTGTTCGACACGAAAAATCGCGTTCCCTACTGGGTGGCATACCCCATGTACCCCATGTATCTTGCCTCCGGCAACCGGACCGACGCGTGGGAGTACGACCCCTTGATCCCTCAAAACGACCAGCCTGCGCTGTACAGCGGATGGAAAACAAGCGGATGGGACAGGGGGCATTTGTTGGCAAGCGCCGACAGAAACGCTACGCGCGAATTGAACAAGACAACCTTTTACTTCACCAACATGGCTCCTCAAAACAGTGGCATGAATGGCGGCACATGGGCCGCGCTCGAGGAGAGGGTGCGGTATTGGTGCAACCAATCGGCGTATGACACCTTGTATGTGGTGACAGGATGTATCTTACCTGCTCCTCCCGAACAAATATCTTACGCTTTTGACAACAACAACCGCCCATCGGCCATACCCAAATATTTGTACAAAGCGCTGCTCCGCAAGAACAAATCAAAAGGCACCTATTCTTCCATTGTCTTTAAAATGGAAAATAAAAACACGGGCATACCGTATGCCAACAGCGCTATTTCGGTAGCGGAACTGGAGAAGGAAACCGGCTTTACGTTTTTCCCCTCCCTCCCTCCTGAAATAGCCGCAACCGTAAAACAAAACAAAAACATGTCTCCGGATTGGAATTAAAACATCAAAAAACATATTAACCCCTTAAAATTCAAATTCAAATGAAAAAACTCAATCTTTTATTGACAGTTATCGGGATCGTCGCTTTAGCATCCTGTAACACGGAAATCGATTGCCCGGAAAACCCGTTGTTCCCGGCCAATCAAGTTAAATTCAACTCCACCATCGGAGGAATGGGCACCCGCGCTTCGGGCACAACCTGGGACTCGGGAGACGCCGTCGGGATTTATGCGTTGAACGCCGGACAACCCCTGTCCGAACAAGGGATTTACGACGGAAAAGCCAACATCAAGCACACCACCCCCGGCGACGGGATCTTCACGGCAGCCACAACCGCCATTACATTTCCGGAGACCGGGAATCTGGATTTTGTCGCTTATTACCCTTATCAGACAACGATAAGCAACTTCTCTTATCCGGTAAATGTTGCCAACCAATCAACCCCCGCCGCGATAGACGTGCTCTATTCAAACAACGCCAAAGGGATGGATAAAGCCAATTCTCCGGTAAGCCTGGTTTTCCACCATACGCTTTCGCAACTTATCCTGAACGTCTCCGTTGGCGATGGTGTCTCCTCCTTAACCGGATTGTCGGCATCGATAAGCGATCTGAAAGTGGATGGAACGATGAACCTGGTTGACGGAACGGTCGCCCTTGGCTCTACCGTGAAAGCCATACAGCCCGTGGTAACGGTTTCCGGCACAAGTGCCACTGTGACGGCCATTCTTGTACCGGGACAAGATTTAAGTTCGGCCAAAATCGCTTTCACGTTGGACGGGAAAATATACGAATGGACGCCCGAGGCCCAAGCATTGGAGTCGGGCAAGAAATACACCTACCCGTTTAAACTCTCCACCACCGGTATCGTAACGGTTCAGCCCCAAGCGACCATTACCGACTGGATGGAAGGATACACCGGAACATCCGATATTATCCTTACCCCGAATGAAGACCCGCAATTTACGGTTGACAAAACATCAGTGTCTTTCCCCGCAAGCGGCACATTGACCGATGTGGTGAAATTGATTGCCGAAGCCGACCAGGCATGGACGGCCGCCGTGAACAGCGAAGCGCAAGGCTGGTTGAGCCTTGGCGAGGCAAGCGGTACCGGCCCCAAAGACATTACGCTGACGGCGCAAGAAAACACGACAACCGAAGCGCGCACGGCAACAGTAACCATAACGGCCGGCGGTTCAGCCTCGTTCGAGCCCATTGTCGTGAACGTCACGCAGGCAGGCAGCACCCCAACACCGCCGCCATCGGGCCTGCTGTTCCCCGGCTCCGATTTTGAAGATTGGGAGGCATTCACCGGCGCTTTAAACAGTTACGGGTTAAAAGCTTACGCCGTTGAAAGCACTGACGGAAGAAACGGCTCCAAAGCCCTTCATATAAACGGAACGCCTACAGGCAACGACTATGTATTCACCGCAACGGTGAAAGAGGGGTATTCGACTGCCGGAAAAAGCAAGATCGTGTTCTACATCAAAGGGACATCGGCCAAAACGCTTTCGTTGAACGTGTACATCGGCCCGAACAACGTAATGGGAACCGATTACAAGTGTTTCAACCTGGGAGATTACTCCGCAGAGGCAACCATCGCACCTTCCGATACAAACAGTTATACCGGAACAATAAACACAAACGGTGAATGGATGAAGGTAACGCTTGATATCAGCACGCTTACCCCAAATTCGAC
>JBGZJM010000148.1:0-6775 GCA_041848845.1 Petrimonas sp.
AAAGCGCCACCAAGACACACGTCCCGGAATGGGAGCCGCACTCGAAAACTGGCTCGGATTAGTAACTGCCATGCGCAAAGTGGACGGCCGGCAGGATTTGTACTCCGGCCTGAACGAAGTGGTAAAAGCCGCCAAACGCGCCATCCGCGAAGGCAGGGAACTGAACGGAAACGGCGAGGTGGTGGAAGAATAGGCTATGCTATGCTATGCTATGCCCTGTCCTCTCACCCTAAACCTTTGTCAAAGTTCCGACCTTTGACAAAGGTTTTCCAGTTTCAACGATTTTTACCCTCGTTGCGTTGCATAACCCGAATTTCGTAACCTGTAACAAATTTTACAGTTTTTAGAACGAATAATTCGTTAAAAAGAAAAACATTTCCTATTTTTGCAAATTGATTAGAAAGATAGTATTTAGGAACATTCTTAACAAATAAAAATTCAAAAAATTATGATTAAAGTAGGTATCAACGGATTCGGACGTATCGGACGTTTGGTTTTCCGGGCAGCTCAGACAAGAGATGACATTCAGGTGGTAGGGATCAACGATTTGCTTGATGTGAATTACATCGCATATATGTTGAAATACGATACTATCCACGGCCAGTTCACCGGAACGATTGAGGTGAAAGACGGCCATTTGGTGGTAAACGGAAAGACCATCCGCGTAACAGCTGAAAAAAACCCGGCTGATTTGAAATGGGGAGAAATTGGCGCGGATTACGTTGTTGAATCTACCGGTTTATTCCTTTCCAAAGACAAAGCTCAGGGCCATATCGACGCAGGTGCAAAATATGTGGTCATGTCGGCTCCTTCTAAAGACGACACACGCATGTATGTATGCGGCGTTAACGAAAACACATACACCAAAGGCGAGCGGTTTGTATCAAACGCTTCATGTACGACCAACTGTCTGGCTCCCATCACCAAGGTACTGAACGACAAGTTCGGCGTGCTCGAAGGCTTGATGACCACCGTTCACTCAACAACAGCCACTCAGAAGACCGTTGACGGCCCATCCGCCAAAGACTGGAGAGGCGGCCGCGCAGCATCGGGCAATATCATCCCTTCTTCCACCGGAGCAGCCAAAGCAGTAGGAAAAGTTATTCCGGAACTGAACGGGAAACTGACCGGCATGAGCATGCGCGTTCCTACCCTGGACGTTTCCGTAGTTGACCTGACCGTACGTCTGGCAAAAGAAACCTCATACGAAGAAATCTGCGCCGCCATGAAAGAAGCTTCGGAAGGCGAATTAAAAGGCATCCTCGGCTACACCAACGAAGATGTGGTTTCTTCCGATTTTATCGGAGATGCGCGCACGTCAATCTTCGACGAAAAAGCAGGCATCCAACTCAGCCCGACTTTCGTTAAAGTGATCAGCTGGTATGACAACGAGTGGGGTTACTCAAACAAAGTGCTCGACCTGGTTGCACATATGGCAAAAGTAAACGGATAATCGTTTATTAACACATACGCAAAAAGCGCCACCCGAAAAGGTGGTGCTTTTTTGTTGCCGTTTCACAAAAAAAGAAAGGCCGGCCGGAATATTCCGATCAGCCTTTTTACCTCTTTTCCGGTATATGTTAAGCCGGATGAATTGCTTCCGTAGGGCAAACTTCCGCACATGTACCGCAATCGGTACAAACATCGGGATCAATCACGTAGATATCCCCTTCAGAGATTGCCTCAACCGGGCATTCATCTATACAGGTTCCACAAGCAATACAATCTTCACTAATTACGTAAGCCATAATAAATAATTTGTTAGTTAATGTTGTGTGATTATTTTATTTTCATAAAATTCTGTACAAAGATACATAGTTTTTTAAAAACAAGAAACGTTGTTTTGCACTTAGTTTTGGACAAATATTTGTTCTTTTTGCAGTTCAAATCAGAAAAGACAAGCTATCTAACTGATTATCTACATCTTTATCATTGATATCGACATGCTATTTTTACGATTTCTAAATAAGACACAAAATCCCGGGAAAAATTTTTTCATTCCGTTTATAATAACCTTGCTTTAAAATCGTTTAAACTGTAATGAAAAAGATATTCCTTCTGGTTATTGTGCTTTCGGCCTTGTCCGATCCAACATACGGGCAACAACAGAAACTGCAGAACCGGCCGTATGCCGACCACAGGATCTTTCACCTGGGATTTACGGTAGGTGTGCACACGCAAGACCTGATGCTGACACAATCGGGGCACGTGAATGAAAACGGCGAGGTATGGTTCTCGGAAATTCCTTCCTATTCACCGGGATTCAGCGTGGGAATCATCACCGACTTGTACCTGAACCGTTTTATGAACCTGCGGGCAATCCCCACGTTGCATCTGGGAAGCAAGGATCTTGTTTTTAAGGAACAAACTTCGGGCGAAACGTTTAAAACAGGCCTGAGAAACAATTACATCACTTTGCCTTTGCAGGTAAAACTGGCGTCCGCCCGCATCAACAATTACCGCCCTTACGTTGTGGCGGGGACCTACGGCAGTATCGAACTGGCCCCGCGAAAAAATCAACCGGTCTTGCTGAAACCCTACGATTACGGTTTTGAAATAGGCGTGGGATGCGATTTTTACTTGCCTTACTTCAACCTCTGTCCCGAACTCAAATTCTGTTTCGGACTGAACGACATGCTCGAGAATGACCGATCCGACCTGACGGACAGGGAATGGATAAAATACCCGCTTTCTCTGGCCAGAGCCACGCAACGGATGATCGTGCTGAGTTTTAATTTCGAGTGATTGAAATGTGGGGCAAGTCGCTGTATCTTTTCTTTCGCTTCACGTAATAATTCCACAAGATACTGCCTTTGAACTTTACAGGGATATCCGCAACCAACCTTTGCCGCAAGTTTTCGCGACGGTCGTGCCGGAAACCGGGCATCATCCTGACGAAGTCCCTGTGTGCCTCGATAACCGATACAGCATTGCCGAACTTCCCCTCGAACAATAAATGCAAAAAAGCCAACGCGTCTAAAACCAGCCGGACGGTAAAAACAACAAGCAGGCTTCTTATGCGGGTATTCTTGTACACCATCAACAGATTGTTCCGGAAATTAAGGTAGGTTTTTTTCGGGTTTTCTTTCTCCAGCGACGCGGCGCCCACATGGTAAACCACCGATTGCGGCAGGCATTCGATCCTTTTTCCACGCGCATTCAGCCTCCAGCAAAGATCGATCTCTTCCATATGCGCGAAAAAACGCGCATCCAGACCACCTGCTTCGAAATAATCTTTCCGGCGGATACACAGGCAGGCTCCGGTAGCCCAAAACACGGGGATTACCGTATCGTACTGGCCCCGGTCCTGCTCCACGTTATCCAGAATCCTTCCCCGGCAAAAGGGATAACCGAACCTGTCCAGAAAACCGCCGCAAGCACCGGCGTACTCAAAACCGGTCTTGTTTTTTTGTGCCAGGATCTTGGGTTGCAGGGCGGAGACACCGGGGTGCTCATCCAGATAGCCGATCATGGTTGAAAGCCAGTTTTCGGTAGTTTCAACGTCGGAATTCAGCAATACCACGTATTCCGCGTCAACCTGCCGCAACGCCTTATTATACCCTTCGGCAAAGCCGTAATTCTTATCGAGGACAATGAGCGGAACCTGCGGAAAACGGGTGTTCAGAAAATCAACCGAATCGTCGGAAGAGCCATTGTCGGCAATAACCACTTCGGTTTGGTGATCCAACGTGTGTTGCAACACTACCGGAAGGAACTGCTCCAGCAACTTGCGTCCGTTCCAGTTCAATATCACTACCGATGTCTTCATCCTTCCTGGTTTTTTGTCCGGGACCATTTGTTGTGCGACCACAAATAGTAGGCCGGTTCGTTCAATATCGTTTCTTCCAGTTTCCGGGTGTATTTTTCCGTTACGGTAAATTCTTCCTCGGCACTTGCATCTGCCGTGATTACCGAAAAATCCCCCACGTAATGCCCCCGTTTCACCTTCTTGATGTCGAGGTAAACCACTGAAAACCCGAATTGACGGGCAATCCTTTCCATGCCGGTCTGCAGCGGTGTATCCTGATTCAGAAATGTAGTCCAGTACTCGTTGTTGTGTTTTCGCGGCCGTTGATCGGTTAAGAAACCGATAACCATAGCCTTTCCCTCATTTCTCTTGCGAATGATGGTCCGGTAAGCCGTCTTCATCTCAATGGATTTAAGGCTGAAGCGGGAGCGGATTTTCAGGAAAAGTTCATCAAAAGCTTTTGATTTCAGGGTTTTGTACACCTGTCCCGGATCTATTCCGGGCGACAAATACAACGTTATCGACGGTACCCACTCCCAGTTTCCATAATGCCCCAGGCTCAACAAGCAGGAATTTCCGTCTTTGGTGAGCCGGTTGACGATCTCGGGATTCTTAAACACCATGCGTTTGCGAATTTCCTTATCCGAGATACGCAACGTTTTTACCGTTTCCACAAAGTAATCACAAAGGTGGCGGTAGAATTTCTTCTCGATTTGAAGAATCTCTTCCTCTTTTTTTCGGGGAAAGGAACGAAGAAGGTTCTTCCGGACAATCTTCCTCCTGTAACCGGCCAGATAATACACCACCACATAGAGGATATCGGAAAGGATATACAATACCCGGAACGGAAGCATGGCCATAAGGTACGTTGCGCCGTAGAGCAGGCAGAACCCGATTCCTTTTCTTTCTTTTCCGGTCATCTCTTTACGTATCATTCTCCCAAGACAGCTTCCATAGCCAATTCGTCTTCGTTATACTCTCCTATTTTCACACCGGTTATTTTATTTACGAGCAACGGGTTATAAGCCGCATACAACCTCACGTAATTCTCGGTGAATCCGTGCATCCTGTTTCCGTGCCGCGTGTGTTCGAAAAGCACTTTTCTGAAACTGTTCTTTTGCGATTCGTAAAAACTACGCAACTTACGGTCGGAGATGTCGTGCAGTTCCTTGCTCCGGTTGTGTTTGGTGCGCGGGTCTACGACGTGCCCGATTTCCAGGGCTTGTGTTCCGGAGCGTTCGGAATAGGTAAAGACGTGCAGTTGTGAAAAGTCGAGCGACTCAATAAAATCCCGACCTTCCTCGAAATACGCGTCCGTTTCCCCGCGAAGCCCCACAATCACATCCACACCGATGAAAGCGTGCGGCATGGCAGATTTTATTCTTTCCATCTTGCGACGGAACAAGGCCGTGTCGTATTTTCTCTTCATCAGTTTCAAAACGGCATCGCTGCCGGCTTGCAGCGGAGTGTGAAAATGGGGTGCGAACCGTTTTGAGCCGGCCACAAAATCGATAATTTCATCCGTCAGCAAATTGGGTTCGATGGACGAGATGCGAAACCGTTCGATGCCTTCTACTTCATCCAGGGCTTTTATCAGATCGAAGAAAGTCTCTCCGGTAGTATGCCCGAAGTCCCCGATATTAACACCGGTGAGCACGATCTCCTTCCCTCCCTGTACCACCACATCCTGCGCCTGTTTCACCAGACCGGCAATGGAGCCGTTGCGGCTTCTGCCCCTGGCGTAAGGGATGGTGCAAAACGAACAGAAGTAATCGCATCCGTCCTGTACCTTCAGGAAATACCGCGTACGGTCGTCGGCAGAGCAAGAAGGAGAAAAAGTCCTGATCCTGTGCGTTTTAGATATGACTATTTCTCCCTTGTCTTTTTTCTTCAAATCGTCCAGGTAACGGATAATATCGAGCTTCTGTTCCGAACCCAACACCAAATCCACACCGTCGATGGAAGCAACTTCATCGGGTTTGAGCTGGGCATAACAACCGGTAACCACTACAAATGCGCCGGGATGGCTCTGAATCATTCTCCGAATGGCCTGACGCCCTTTCCTGTCGGCCAGTTCCGTAACGGAACAGGTATTAATGATACAAATATCGGCCTTCTGCCCTTTCCGGGCACGCAATACTCCGGCATGGAGCAATTGCTTGCCGATAGCCGATGTTTCCGCAAAGTTCAGTTTGCAGCCCAAGGTATAATATGCAGCCGTTTTATTTTCAAAAACAGTTTGATCGATCATGAATAGAAATGTTTACGTTTCGCTTGTGCTTATTGCCAATCTACAGCCTTACCCGTTTCCAAACCGCAAAAATACAAAATTTGCGCCAATTTAGCGGTAGCATTTCTTTGTCAATCTACAAATTCGTATTATTTTTGCACACAATTTAATTATTTGTGCAAAGAAAATGATACAACAGAACTTCCTGAAGATTTACGAAGAAAGTTTTAAGGCGAACTGGGAATTACCCGCGCTGTCCAACTACAAAGACCGGGAGACTTTATCCTACGGTCAATTGGCTGAAAAAATCGCGCGGTTACATATCCTGTTTACAGAACTTGGGATAGAAGAAGGGGATAAGGTTGCGTTGATCGGGAAGAACCACACCAGCTGGTCGGTCATCTTTCTGGCTACTTTCACTTATGGAGCTGTTATCGTACCCATTCTGCACGAATTCAACCCCGAGAGCATGGAGCATATCATTGCCCATAGTGAATCGAAATGTATCTTTATCAACGAAAACATTTGGGAGAATCTGGATAAAAGCAACATTAAGCTTCCTGTTTTTTCGCTTCCCTCGTTCAACTTGCTCCAAAGTGAAAACAAAGAAACGAGGGAGCTTGCCGGCAAAACAGATGCTCTTTTTGCAAAAAAGTACCCGGACGGTTTTGGCAAGGAAGATGTTGTTTATGCGGACATCGACAACGATGAGGTTATCTGCCTGAATTACACATCGGGAACCACCGGGTTTAGTAAAGGAGTCATGCTTACGGCGAACAATTTTGCCGGCAATATCA